>NC_008043.1:510000-620000 GCF_000014065.1 Ruegeria sp. TM1040
CAAAATACCTCCGTAAGTTCGCGAGAAGGAGGCCCGGGTCCTACGCAAGTGGAATCCGGGGGCACAAACCAGGGGGTGGCGACTGTTTATTAAAAACACAGGGCTCTGCGAAGTCGCAAGACGACGTATAGGGTCTGACGCCTGCCCGGTGCCTGAAGGTTAAAAGGAGGGGTGAGAGCTCCGAATTGAAGCCCAGGTAAACGGCGGCCGTAACTATAACGGTCCTAAGGTAGCGAAATTCCTTGTCGGGTAAGTTCCGACCTGCACGAATGGCGTAACGACTTCCCCGCTGTCTCCAACATCGACTCAGCGAAATTGAATTGCCTGTCAAGATGCAGGCTTCCCGCGGTTAGACGGAAAGACCCCGTGCACCTTTACTACAGCTTCGCACTGGCATCAGGATTGTGATGTGCAGGATAGGTGGTAGGCATCGAAGCAGGAACGCTAGTTCCTGTGGAGCCATCCTTGAGATACCACCCTTCGCACTCTTGATGTCTAACCGCGGTCCCTTACCGGGATCCGGGACCCTGCGTGGCGGGTAGTTTGACTGGGGCGGTCGCCTCCTAAAGCGTAACGGAGGCGCGCGAAGGTGGGCTCAGAGCGGTCGGAAATCGCTCGTTGAGTGCAATGGCAAAAGCCTGCCTGACTGCGAGACTGACAAGTCGAGCAGAGACGAAAGTCGGCCATAGTGATCCGGTGGTCCCGAGTGGAAGGGCCATCGCTCAACGGATAAAAGGTACGCCGGGGATAACAGGCTGATACTGCCCAAGAGTCCATATCGACGGCAGTGTTTGGCACCTCGATGTCGGCTCATCTCATCCTGGGGCTGGAGCAGGTCCCAAGGGTACGGCTGTTCGCCGTTTAAAGAGGTACGTGAGCTGGGTTTAGAACGTCGTGAGACAGTTCGGTCCCTATCTGCCGTGGGTGTAGGATACTTGAGAGGAGTTGCCCCTAGTACGAGAGGACCGGGGTGAACGATCCACTGGTGGACCTGTTATCGTGCCAACGGTAGTGCAGGGTAGCTATGATCGGAAAGGATAACCGCTGAAGGCATCTAAGCGGGAAGCCCCCCTCAAAACAAGGTATCCCTGAGGGCCGTGGAAGACCACCACGTCAATAGGCCGGAGATGTAAGCGCAGCAATGCGTTCAGTTGACCGGTACTAATCGCCCGATTGGCTTGATCTGATCCAGTAAAAGACAGCCAAAAACCAAAAAGCAAAAACAAAACTTGGACAACTCGTTGACCCTCATAAAGGGGTCAACACGTTGATGATGAAAATCATCAACACGTTGATAAAACTGAAATGAAGCAGAACATACATGTTCTGTGACATAACTCAGGTGTGGCCACGCGATTTGCCTCCGGCATATCGCTTCCGGCCACCGTCTGAACTCGCTTCGCGAGTGCAGCTTTGGGTTCTTATTCGGTTTGGTGGCCAAAGCACAAGCGAAACACCCGGTCCCTTCCCGAACCCGGAAGTTAAGCGCTGTTGCGCCGATGGTACTGCATCTTAAGGTGTGGGAGAGTAGGGCACCGCCAAACCTAATAAGAACCCAAATAAATCCTCTCTAAACAAAAAAACAAAACAAACAACGCGGGATGGAGCAGCCAGGTAGCTCGTCAGGCTCATAACCTGAAGGTCGTAGGTTCAAATCCTACTCCCGCAACCAAATCAAATACATGATTACAACAAACTAAACCTCGCATCCGCGGGGAAAATCGCGTTCGAGAAAACGAAAAACAACGCACAAGGGTCACGAGAACTCGGAAACAAGTTGGTCCAGCATATCTCGTCCCAAGGGCTTCGACAGAAACCAGCCGACTGACGCAAATGACTCAGCCTTGCGTGCATCCGCGGGATTGCTTGACGTCGTCAAAAGAGCAACTTTGACTGGCGGTTGCGCCTGGCTCAACTTCTCATCGACAATCTCCAGGAACTCAAAGCCGTTCATTCGGGGCATGTTGATGTCCAGAAGAATAAGCTCCGGTAGCCTGTCACACCGCTCAAGCTCCTCAATCGCCGACTCGGACAGGATCAACGTGTCCAGTGCCAGTTCCGACACTTCGCGCCAAAGCCGGTCGTTGTCCTTCTGAAGACGCTTGAGTTCCTGCAATTGACCGGAGCCCGTCCTACCGTATTTCGTCTCTAGCGGAAGAACGTCTGTTCAGTCACACCAATCTGATGCATCTCATCCAGAAGTGGCATGCCTGGACCCGTCAGAAACGTAACCTGCCGTAACTTCGTGACAATCTTTACAGGCTTGGGGCGCTTAGAGCCCATCTGTGCTATGGGCCTTCGGTTTCTGGGGGCAGGTGCAAACGCGCGCAGCCCTGATGCGCGGCGCGCGTTTGATGCGGCGCGTGAGCAGCCCTAGCGCAACCGTTCTTCGGATTGCGCGTCAAACAGGAACACGTCGCGGTCTTCAAAGTCAAAGCCGACGGAGTCGCCTTCCTCTAGGCTGTCTTCTTCGCGGGTTTCCACGATGAGCTTGGCGCCCTCTGCGCAGATCAGGTGATCGTAAGAGACCCCTCCCAAGCGTTCGCGCAGATCCAACGTGGCAGGACCATCGGCGCTCAGTCGGATGTGTTGCGGACGCAGGCCCACGATGACCTTGGCCCCGTCTTGCGGCAACGCTACCGAAGTGGTGATCTCGCGTCCGCCAAAGGCTCTTACCACAACCTTGCCACCGCGAACCTCTCCCTCGACAAAATTCATGCTCGGAGAGCCGATGAACCCGGCGACAAAGCGATTGTCGGGATCGTTATACAACTCCATCGGCTTGCCGACCTGCTCGACGCGCCCGGCGCGCAGCACCACGATCTTGTCCGCAAGGGTCATGGCCTCGACCTGATCATGGGTAACATAGATCATCGTTGCGCCAATTTCCTTGTGCAGACGCGCGATCTCCACCCGCATGTCAACGCGCAGCTCTGCGTCAAGATTGGAGAGCGGCTCGTCAAACAGGAACACCTCGGGGCCCCGCACGATGGCGCGGCCGATGGCAACGCGCTGGCGCTGGCCACCAGAGAGCGCCTTGGGCTTGCGTTTGAGGTATTGATCGAGTTGCAGGATGCGCGAGGCCTCTGCGACCTTCTCCTTGATCTCCGCCTTGGGGTGGCCGGTCATCTTGAGGCCAAAGCCCATGTTTTCCTCAACCGTCATATGGGGATAGAGCGCGTAGGACTGGAATACCATTGCGACACCACGCTCGGCGGCATCCAGATCTGTCACATCGCGGCTGCCGATGTGGATCTTGCCCGCCGTGGTTTCCTCAAGCCCCGCCACCATGCGCAGCAAGGTGGATTTCCCGCAGCCCGAAGGCCCCACGAAGACGCAGAACTCGCCGTCCTCAATCTCGAGGTTCACATCAAAGATGGTCTGCACTTCGCCGTATTTCTTGACGGCATTTGTCAGCGTGACACCAGTCATGATTTCGTCCTTTTCAAAAAGCGCGGGAGCGATGGTGCCCGACGCCGGTCGTGGGTCAGGTGGGGAACTGCCAGCTTTCGGCAGCCTCAGCGATCTCATTTGCAGTCTTCAAAAGCAGCGGTTTCAGAGAGGTGAGACCCTCCAGAGATTGCCGCTCTGTTGATGAGGTGATCGACAAGGCCCCCATGACACGATCCTTTGATGACAGGATCGGGGCGGCGATGCAGATGATACCGGGTTCGTGTTCTTCGCGGTCAAAGGCGATGCCCTGCGCGCGAATGTCGTCAAGCTCTGCGCGAAAACCGGCTTCATTGGCCAGAGTATGCGCGGTGTGCTGGAAAAACGCCTGCCGCCGGATCGCGTCCTCGCGGGCGCTCTCGTCCAGATGCGCGATCATCGCTTTGCCGACCCCGGTGCAATAGCCGGGGCCGATCTTGCCAGCCTGACTGAACATCTCGATCGGGGTGCGGGCGTTGCGCTTGTCCACATAGAGCACCTGCCCCTGATCGAGCTGCGCCAGGTGGATGGTCTCACCAACCTCTGCAGACAGCGCATCCAGATGCGGACGGGCCACCGGCGCAAGCGAGCTCTGTCGCCAGGCCGCATGCGCGAGCCGGACCAACCGCAATCCGGGGGCGTAGGTCTGCTGTGCCTCGTCGAAACTGAGCATGCCCTGATTCGTCAGTGTCTGGACCAGCCGATAGAGCGTGGCCTTTGGATGCACCGACGCCGCGAGCAATTCGCCAAAGCGCACAGGCCGTCCGTATTCCGCGACCTGATCCAAAACTTCCAAGGCTTTTCCGACGGTTCCGTCATTGCTGCGCTGCGGCGCATTTGCCGTTGCCATTGCTGTCCTCCCTCACGTCTCCAAGCTCAAGAGCGAAGAGACTGTTGACATTCATAGCCAGACTCTTCCATGGTTTCAATAGTTGGAAACTGGTTCCATATAATGAAACCACTGGCCGACAGTCAATATGGGAGGATACCATGAACTTGCTGAAGGGAACGGCCGCAGGACTTGCGATGGCCGTCGGGCTGGCCGCATCTGCTCAGGCATCGGAGCTGACCGGAACGCTCAAGATTTTCTCGGATATGTCGAACCCGGCACCGCGCGCGGTGATGGAGAAGATGGCGTCCGATTTTGATGCACTGCATCCCAATCTGAAAGTCGAACTGACCGTCATCGACCGCGAAGCCTACAAGACCCAGATTCGCAACTTCCTGACCGCCAATGCGCCGGATGTTGCCAACTGGTACGCTGCCAACCGCATGCGCCCCTATGTGTCGGCCGGTCTCTTTGAGGATGTCTCTGACCTCTGGGCAGAGCCTGCGATTGCGGAAAACCTTGCGTCCACCAAGGGCGCGATGACGCTTGATGGCAAGCAGTGGGGCGTGCCCTATACCTACTATCAGTGGGGCGTCTACTACCGCGAGGACATCTACAACGAACTGGGTCTCGAAGAGCCAAGCGACTGGGCAACCTTCAAGTCCAACTGCCAGAAGATTCTCGACTCGGGCCGCAAGTGCTTCACCATTGGTTCCAAGTTCCTCTGGACCGCCGGCGGCTGGTTTGACTATCTGAACATGCGTACCAACGGCTACGACTTCCACATGGCGCTGACCAATGGGGACGTGGAATGGACCGATGACCGAGTGAAGCAAACCTTTGCCAATTGGCGCGAGCTGATCGACATGGGCGCCTTTATCGACAACCACCAGTCCTACAGCTGGCAGGAGGCGCTGCCCTTCATGGTGAATGGTGAAGCGGCGGCCTACCTCATGGGGAACTTTTCCGTGGCCCCGCTGCGCGAAGCGGGTCTGAGCGACGAGCAACTTGATTTCTACCAGTTCCCGGCGATCAACCCGGATGTCGAGCTGGCCGAAGATGCGCCGACCGATACGTTCCACATCCCGTCCGGGGCCCAGAACAAGGAAGCGGCGCGTGAGTTCCTGCGCTATGTGGTCTCTGCGGACGTGCAGACCGCGATCAATGCGGGCGACGCACTTGGGCAGCTGCCGGTCAATGCCTCTTCCTCGGTGGATGATGACGAGATGCTGAACCAGGGCTTCGAGATGCTCTCCTCCAACAGCCCCGGCGGTATCGCGCAGTTCTTTGATCGCGACGCCCCGGCCGAGATGGCCTCGGTGGCGATGGAAGGCTTCCAGGAGTTCATGGTGTTCCCCGACAATCTCGACGACATCCTGAACCGTCTCGAGAAGGCCCGTCAGCGGATCTACTAAGCGTGACAGTCGGGCGGGAGCATGCCTCCCGCCCGCATCCCCCTGCGGCCATGTGGGCCGCTTTGCCGATATATTTTTGATCGCCCACCCGATCCGCCTGACGGCGGGGCGCGGTGCCTGTATCCGGGAGAGACTCCTTTGGCTGACACTACGACCCCCCTCAGAGATGGCGCGCCGGGCTGGATACGGCGCAACCGTCAGTCGCTTGCACCTGCCCTGTTCTTGTTGCCTGGGGTGTTGTTCTTCCTGTTCTACGTGATCTTTCCGATCCTGCAGAGCTTCAACCTGTCGTTTTACCGTTGGGACGGCTTGGGCGAGCCGGTCTATGTCGGTGTAGAGAACTACGTCGAGCTGATGGACGACCGCGCCTTTGAGGTCTCCATGTGGAACAACCTCAAATGGCTGCTGCTCTACTTGCTTGCGATCCCTGCAGGGTTGGCGATCGCATTGTTTCTCAACCAGAACATTGTCGGCATCCGGCTCTATAAGTCTCTGTTTTTCTTCCCCTTTGTGATCAGTCAGGTGGTTGTCGGACTGGTGTTCAGCTGGTTCTATGACCCCACGTTTGGGCTCTTGAACCAGATCCTTGGCTTTTTTGGCTTTGGCACGCTCAACGTTCTGGGCGATCCGAGTCTTGTCACATACGGGATCATTTTTGCCGGGCTCTGGCCGCAGACGGCCTATTGCATGATCCTCTATCTCACCGGTCTCAATGCCGTGGATCCAGAACAAGTGGAAGCTGCGCGGCTTGATGGGGCCAAGGGGCTCAAGATGCTGTGGTATGTCATCATCCCGCAGCTGCGTCCTGCGACTTTTATTGCCTTTGTGGTCACAATCATCGGTGCGCTCCGGTCCTTTGATCTGATCTCGATCATGACCAACGGTGGTCCCTTTGGGTCGTCGCGGGTGCTGTCGTTTTACATGTTTGAAAAAGCGCTCTCGGAATATGGGTTTCGTATGGGCTATGGCGCCGCCATTGCCGTGGTCCTGTTCCTCATCATGCTGTCCTTCATCGCCTACTTCCTGTGGTCGATGTACCAAGAAGAGAAGGGGGGCCGCTGATGTTCCCGCGTCCGATCGAGAAATCCTCGCCCGCCTGGGCCGCCACCTATCAGGCCCTGGTGCCGATGGCGTTGGTTCTGTGGCTTTTGCCGCTGATCGCGGTGGCTGTGTTCTCCATCAAGCCGGATGTGGATTTCACCACCGGCAACTACTGGGGCTGGCCCTCTGCCTTCAAAGGGTTTGAGAACTACGGCAAGGTGTTCTTTGCCTCAGACATGCCGCGCTATCTTTTGAATTCGGTGCTGATCACGGTGCCGACGGTGATCGGTGCAGTGGCGCTCTCCTGCATGACGGGCTTTGCGCTTGGGGTGTATAAATTCCGGGGCAACCTCTTGTTGTTCTTCATGTTTGTTGCCGGAAACTTTGTTCCGTTCCAGATCCTGATGGTGCCGGTGCGGGACCTCACCCTGGATATGGGGCTCTACAATACCAAACTGGGCCTGGTGCTCTTTCATGTGGCGTTTCAGACCGGGTTCTGCACGCTCTTCATGCGCAACTTCATTCGGGCGCTCCCGTTCGAGCTGATCGAGGCTGCGCGGGTGGAGGGCGTCGCAGAATGGCGGATCTTCTGGTTTGTGGTGCTGCCGTTGATGAAGCCCGCCATTGCGGCGCTGGCGGTGCTGATCTTCACCTTTATCTGGAATGATTACTTCTGGGCGGTGGTCCTGACCCAAGGGGCCGAAAGCCAGCCGGTGACGGCGGGGATCACCTCTTTCAATGCGCAATATCGCGCGGCCTACCACCTGATGAGCGCAGGCTCCATCGTGGCGGCGCTGCCGCCGGTTGCGATGTTCTTCCTGATGCAGCGGCACTTTATCGCCGGGCTGACGCTTGGGGCCGTGAAATGAGCGACGGGCTGCAACTCTGGCGGATCGATGCGCCGGGTCAAACGCTGGTGCTGTCGTCCGATGGCGGTCTGCCCGGCGCGCTCTACTGGGGCCCTGCGCTGCAGCCGGAGACGGATCTGATCGCACTGGCGCGCGCCGTTGAACAAGAGGTGACAGGCGGGATGATCGACCGGCTGCCGCCCTTGTCGCTCTGCCCGGAGGCCGGGCTCTCCTTTGAGGGTCAGCCGGGGCTGGTTGCCTATCGTGACGGAGCGCCGCTTTATCCACGCTTTCGCCTCGAAGACACCAACGGCGCGCAGTTTACCTGCCGTGATCGCGCGCTAGGACTGACGCTGTTCTTTGACTTCGAGGTGCGGGGCGGGACGATTGCGGCCTCGACCACGCTGACCTCGGAGCAGGACATCATCCTGCACCATCTCGCTGCGCCCGTTCTGCCGGGTCCTCAGATGGGGCAGGAGATTGTCGATGTCTGTGGCCGCTGGATCGGTGAATTCCAACTGCAACGCACCCCATGGCGCGCGGGCATTCACAAGCGCGAGGCCCGTACCGGGCGTTCGGGGCACGAGCACCCGCCCTTGGCCTATTTTCCCGAGGCGGGCGCGACCAACACCCACGGCACCGTTTTTGCCATGCATTACGGCTGGTCCGGCGGGCATGTGATGCTGGCCGAAGAGCTGCCCTCTGGGCGGCGCCAGATCCAGTGGGGCCATGCCACGGGCACGCAAGGCGCAGGGACAAAGTTCCGCAGCGCGCCCCTCTACCTGGCGGTGTCGCAAGCAGGGTTCAACGGTTGTGCAGTGGCCTTTCAGCGTCTGCTCAGCGATCATGTGGTTGTCTGGCCCAAGCCCGAAACTCCGCGTCCGGTGCATTACAACTGCTGGGAAGCGGTCTATTTCGATCATGACTTCACTGTCCTGAGCGACATTGCCGAGCGCGCCGCGGCCCTGGGTGCAGAACGGTTTGTGCTTGATGATGGCTGGTTTGGCAGACGCGATGATGACACCACCTCCCTTGGGGATTGGCAGATCGACCGGCGCAAATGGCCCGAGGGGCTAGGCCCGCTCATTGATCACGTCGAACGCCTAGGGATGACATTTGGTCTCTGGGTCGAGCCGGAAATGGTGAACCTCGACAGTGATCTGGCGCGGGCACATCCCGACTGGGTCTTGGGGCCTGTGGATCAGATCGAAGGCCGCCAGCAGCGGGTGTTGGACCTGTCGCGCGAAGACGTGCGAGAGCATCTTTTTCAAGTGCTGTCCGCGCTCTTGAGCGAGAACCGCATCGACTACCTGAAATGGGACCACAACCGCCTGTTGCCGATTGCGGATGCGGCCCAGACGGAGGGTATCTATGCCCTGTTGCGGGACCTTCGCAGCGCGTTCCCTAAGGTCGAAATCGAGAGCTGCGCCTCCGGCGGCGGGCGGATCGACGCGGGTATCCTGAGCCTCACGCAGCGGGTTTGGCTCTCGGACAGCAATGACGCGCTGGAGCGGATGCGCATTCAGCATGATGCGGCGCTCCTGTTGCCACTATCCGTGACGGGCTCTCACGTAGGGCCGCGCACCTGCCATACCTCCGGGCGAACCATCGATATCCACATGCGCGCCTGGGTCGCCGCCCAGCGGCACATGGGGTTTGAGATGGATCCGCGCGAGCTGACCCCGACAGAGATCGAGGCGCTGACGCGAGTCACAACCTGGTGGAAAAACAATCGCAACTGGCGCATGCAGGCGGATATCTTGCGGTTGGATGCGCCTGATCAAAGCGTGATCGCAGAGCAGCAGATGGCCGCGGATGCCAGCCGCTTTGTGGTGTTTGCGGGCAAGGCACGGAGCGTGCATCAGATCCTGCCGCGCCCCTTGCGCCTGACAGAACTTGACCCCAAAGCCCAATACCGGATCGATCTCGTCAACCGCGAGGCGTTGCACCACCTGTCGCGCGGGCGCACCGCGCTCAAGGACGGGCCGCTTACGCTCAGCGGTGAGATTCTGATGCAGCAGGGGCTGACTCTGCCCTGGCAATTTCCTGAAACGATCTGGGTGATCGAAGGAGAAAAACTATGACCAAAGACCGTCGCAGCCGTGCATGGTATGGCAAACTCGACAAGGACGGCTTTATTCACCGCTCCTGGATGAAAAACCAAGGGTTTCCGGATCACGCCTTTGACGGCCGCCCCATTGTGGGCATCTGCAACACCTGGTCCGAACTCACGCCTTGCAATTCTGGCCTGCGCGATCTGGCGGAAGGAGTGAAGCGCGGCGTCTGGGAAGCCGGGGGCTTTCCGGTGGAATTTCCGGTGATGTCGCTGGGCGAGACCCAGATGAAACCTACGGCGATGCTGTTTCGCAATCTCCTTGCCATGGACGTCGAGGAGTCAATCCGCGCCTATGGAATTGACGGTGTTGTGCTCTTGGGGGGCTGTGACAAGACCACGCCCGGCCAGCTGATGGGTGCGGCGTCGGTGGATCTGCCGGCGATCGTGGTGTCGTCTGGGCCCATGCTCAACGGGAAGTATCGCGGTGAGGACATCGGCTCCGGCACCGATGTTTGGAAATTCTCCGAAGCTGTGCGCGCGGGCGAGATGACGCTCAAGGACTTTATGAACGCCGAGTCCGGCATGAGCCGCTCCAAGGGCGTCTGCATGACCATGGGCACCGCCTCCACCATGGCCTCCCTCGTCGAGGCGATGGGGATGTCACTGCCGACAAATGCCGCGCTCCCGGCTGTTGACGCGCGGCGGATGGCGCTGGCGCATCTCACCGGCAAGCGCATCGTCGAGATGATCGACGAGGATCTGAAACCTTCTGATGTCTTGACCAAAGAAGCCTTCGAGAACGCAATCCTCGCCAATGCCGCCGTGGGGGGGTCCACCAATGCGGTGGTGCATCTTCTGGCGCTTGCGGGCCGGGTCGGGGTTGACCTCGACCTGCGCGATTTCGAGATCGGATCGGAAATCCCGCTTTTGGTCAACTGCATGCCCTCGGGCAAATACCTGATGGAGGACTTCTGCTACGCGGGTGGCATGCCCGTGGTGCTGAAGGCACTCCATGAGAAGGCACATTTGCGCTCCACGAAAACCGTTTTGGGTGGCGACATCACCGCCTATGCCGAGGGCGCCGAATGTTTCAACGACGATGTGATCCGCAGCTTTGAGGCACCGGTGAAACCTGCTGCAGGCCTGCGCGTTCTGCGCGGCAACCTTGCGCCCAACGGTGCGATCATCAAACCTTCGGCGGCTTCGGATCACCTCCTCGAACACGAAGGCGAGGCCTATGTGTTCGAGAGCATCGAGGACATGAAAGCCAATATCGACCGCGAGGATCTTCCGGTGACACCCGACACCATCCTTGTGCTCAAGGGCTGCGGGCCAAAAGGCTATCCGGGCATGCCAGAGGTCGGCAATATGCCGATCCCGCGCAAGCTTGTGACCCAAGGGGTAAAGGACATGATCCGTGTCTCGGATGCGCGCATGTCGGGCACCGCTTTTGGCACCGTGATCCTGCATGTCTCGCCCGAGGCACAGGCGGGTGGTCCGCTGGCGCTGGTGCAGACCGGCGATCGCATTCGGGTGTCGGCCGCCGGAGGCGTGCTGGAGCTGATGATTTCCGCCGAGGAAATGGAACGCCGCAGCAAAGCATGGGAGCCGGATGCCCCCCATTACACGCGGGGATATGCGAAACTTTATGTGGATCACGTCCTGCAGGCCGACAAGGGCGCGGATCTCGACTTCCTGGTGGGCAAGGACACCCGCCCCGTCACAAGGGAGAGCCACTGACATGGACCTGAACGCAACCTTTCACGACCTTGAAGGCGCTTCCGTTTTTATCACCGGAGGCGGTTCGGGCATCGGCGCATCGCTCACCGAGGGCTTCTTGCGGCAGGGGGCCAAAGTGGCCTTTGTCGGGCGCTCTGATGCCAGCGCTTTTGTCGACAGGATGGCGGAAGAGACGGGCTCGCGGCCCCTCTTCATTCAATGCGACATCACTGACATTGTGGCGCTCAAAGCCGCGATTTCACAGGCGGCAGAGGCCCATGGACCTATCAAGGTGCTGGTGAACAACGCCGCCAACGATCAGCGCCACGCCACGCTCGAGGTGGATGAGGAATTCTGGGACTGGTCGCAGTCGATCAACCTCAAGGCCTATTTCTTTGCCTGCCAAGCGGTGTTGCCTGGGATGCAGGCGCTTGGTGGCGGTGCGATCGTGAATTTCACCTCCATCAGCTACATGATGGGCAACAGCGGCTATCCGGCCTACACCACCGCAAACTCGGGCATCAATGGCATGACCCGCAGCCTCGCGCGCGAATTCGGCCCGGACCGCATCCGGGTCAACGCGCTGGCGCCGGGCTGGGTGCTCACGGACAAGCAGCTTGACAAATGGGCCACGCCCGAGGCCCTCGCCGCCCATCTTGAGCGCCAGTGCCTGAAGGATCATCTCGCGCCACAAGACATCGTGGAGTCGACACTTTTTCTGGCCTCCAACGCCAGCCGGATGATCTCCGGTCAAGCCTTGGTGGTGGATGGTGGCGTCGTGGTGTCGGGATGACCGCGCCTGAGCAGACCTCGGTTGACTGGGTGGCGGCGGATTGGGGCACCTCCCATCTGCGCCTCTGGCCCATGGGCACTGATGGCGTGCCGCTAGAGCGGATCGATTCTGATCAGGGCATGTCGCGGCTGACTGCGGATGACTACGAGCAGGTGCTGCTGGATCTTCTTGCGCCCTACCTGGCTCCTGAAACCGCGCTGGATGTGATCTGTTGTGGCATGGTTGGCTCGCGTCAGGGCTGGCGCGAGGCGCCTTACGCCGCAAGCCCCTGCGCGCCGCCGTCCTTTGATACCGCGACGGCGGTGCAAACCGACGATCCCCGGCTGCGCGTGCATGTGCTTTCGGGGGTGAAACAGCTTGCACCCGCGGATGTGATGCGCGGAGAAGAGACGCAGATCGCCGGCGTGCTGGTGGCCGACCCCGGCTTTGACGGGGTGGTCTGTCTACCCGGCACCCACACCAAATGGGTTTCGCTCAAGGACGGGGCGATCACCGGCTTTTCCACCTTTCTCTCGGGCGAATTGTTTCAGCTCATCAGCGCGCAATCCGTCCTGCGCCACACGCTTGCGGGCGCGGGCTGGGATCAGGCGGCATTCGAAACTGGCTGCCAACAGGGGGCCGCACGCCCCGAGTTCCTGGCAAATGCGCTCTTCGGGCTGCGCGCCGGTGCCTTGCTCGAAGGGCTTGATCCGGTTGCGGCGCGCGCGCGTGCATCTGGCTATCTCCTCGGTATGGAGGTCGAAGCCATGCGCGAGGACTGGCAAGGCCGCCCGGTGGCCATGGTGGGCGAGAACGAGATCGCCCAAGCCTATGCCACCGCCCTCAGACTGCAGGGCGCGTCGGTGGAAATCCTCGACGCCCAGGACATCACACTGGCTGGCCTCTGCGCCGCCCGTGCGCAAATGAAGTGAGAACCAACATGAGTCGTAACATCATCGCCATCCTGCGCGGCCTGACCCCAGAGGAGGCGCTGCCTGTCACCGACGCGCTGATCTGCGCCGGCATCACCCGCATCGAGGTGCCGCTGAATTCGCCGGACCCCTATGCCAGCATCGCCGCCATGGTGGCCTATGCCGCCGACCGGGCCATGATCGGGGCGGGCACCGTGCTCGACCAAGGCGCCGTCAGCAACCTGCATCAGATCGGCGCGCAGATGGTCGTTTCTCCCGACTGCAACCCAGAGGTCATCAAGGCCACCAAGGCACTGGGCATGCACTCTTTTCCCGGTGTCTTTACCCCGACAGAAGCCTTTGCGGCGCTCCGGGCCGGGGCCGATGGGCTCAAGTTCTTTCCAGCCTTCAAACTCGGCACTGACGGGTTCAAGGCGCTCAAAGCGGTTTTGCCGCCCGAGGTTGCCACCTATGCGGTTGGCGGTGTGGGTCCGGAGAATTTCGCGCAGTGGCAGGCGGCTGGCATCACAGGGTTTGGCATTGGCTCCAATCTCTACAAGCCGGGGATGCATGTGGATGAGATCGCCGCCAATGCCGAGGCGATAGTGCGCGCCTATGACGAGGTCTTTGCATGACCGCGACGGTGTTTTGTGCCGAGACCTGCACCTTGGGCGAGGGGCCGTTGTGGCACCCTGAGCGCGCGCAGCTTTTCTGGTTCGACATTCTCGGCAAGCGCATGCTGGCGCGCGAGGGCGATGACACACGGATCTGGCAGTTTGATGAATGTGTCTCGGCCGCCGGCTGGATTGATCGCGACACGCTCCTGATGGCGAGCGAGACGGGCCTCTGGCGCTTTGATCTCGGCACGGCAGAGCGTCGCCTCATGTGCGCGCTGGAGGCCGACCAGCCCGAGACCCGCTCCAACGACGGGCGCGCGGACCCCTGGGGGGGCTTTTGGATCGGAACCATGGGGTTTGAGGCGCAAAAAGGCGCGGGCGCCATCTATCGCTATTGGCGTGGGGAGCTGCGCAAACTCGTCAGCGATGTGACGATCTCCAACGCGATCTGTTTTGCGCCGGACCGGGCCTGCGCCTATTATACCGACACCGATCTGGGTCGGATCATGCGCCAGCCGCTTGCGCCCGAGGATGGCTGGCCTCTGGGAGCACCAGAGGTGTTTCTGGATCTCAGCGCTGAACCCTACGGCGTCGATGGCGCGGTGGTCGACCGTGACGGCAACCTCTGGAATGCGCAATGGGGAGCGGGGCGCGTGGCGTGCTACAGCCCCACGGGCGCGCTCTTGCAGACGGTGGAGGTGCCAACGCCACAGGCCTCCTGTCCGGCCTTTGGCGGTGCGGATCTCTCGACGCTCTTTATCACCACTGCCGCCGAGGGCGTGGACACCCCACCCGCCGGTCAGACCTTTACCGCGCCAACAAACGCGGTTGGGCAGCGCGAACATCAAGTCATCTTGTGAGACACTCATGAAACGAACCCTTGGCACCTGCTATTACCCCGAGCACTGGCCAGAAGAGATCTGGGCCGAAGACGCCGCGCGTATGAAAGCTGCGGGCCTGACGTGGATCCGGATTGGGGAATTTTCGTGGTCGAAACTCGAACCCACTCCCGGCGATCTGCACTGGGACTGGCTCGACCGCGCGATCGAGACATTGGGGGCGCAAGGCTTGCGGGTGGTGCTCGGCACCCCCACAGCGACCCCGCCGCGCTGGATGGCCGAGCGTCACCCGGACATGTTTGCTGTCACCGCCGAGGGCCAGCCACGCGGCTTTGGCTCCCGGCGGCACTATTGCTTTAGCCACAAGGGTTATTTTGCCGAGAGCCAGCGCATCACCCGCCTGATGGCAGAGCGCTATGGTGCCAACCCGCATGTGGCCGCGTGGCAGACCGACAATGAATATGGCTGCCATGATACCGTGATCAGCTATTCCGACGCGGCTCAAACCGCTTTTCGGGCGTGGCTGGCAGAGCAGTTCGACGGCGAGATCGGCGCGCTCAACGCGGCCTGGGGCAATATGTTCTGGTCCATGGAGTATCGCAGCTTTGACGAAATCGGCCTGCCCAACCTCACCGTGACGGAGCCGAACCCGGCGCATGTGCTGGCGTTCAGACGCTTCAGCTCCGATCAGGTGGTGGCTTTCAACCGCGCGCAGGTCGAGATCATCAAGGCCCATTCAACCGCGCCGATTTCTCATAACTACATGGGGCGGATCACCGATTTCGACCACTTCAAACTAGGTGAGGATCTCGAGATCGCGACCTGGGACAGCTACCCGCTGGGCTTTCTGGAAGACCGCGTGGGGGCCTCACCCGAGGAACAGCGCGCTTATGCCCGGCAGGGGGATCCGGATTTTCAGGCCCTTCATCACGATCTCTATCGCGCGGTTGGGCGCGGGCGCTGGTGGGTCATGGAACAGCAGCCGGGGCCAGTGAACTGGGCGCCCTACAACCCGGCACCCCTGCCGGGCATGGTGCGGCTCTGGACCTGGGAGGCCTTTGCCCATGGCGCCGAGGCTGTGTGTTATTTCCGCTGGCGGCAGGCGCCTTTTGCGCAGGAACAGATGCACGCAGGCCTCTTGCGTCCCGACAGCCAGGACGCCCCCGCCATGCAAGAAGCGATGGATGTTGCGGCAGAGCTTGGCGCGGCAGCCGATGTGCAGCCCGCGCAGGCACCGGTGGCGATCCTTTTTGATTACGATGCCGATTGGGCGTGGTCGACGCAGCCGCATGGTGCAGGGCTGAGCTATTTCCAGCTGATCCTCGAACACTACAAGGCGCTTCGGCGCGCTGGTCAGACCATCGACATCCTGCCCCCGGAGACCCGCGATTTCACGGGGTACAAGATGATCCTTGCGCCCGGGATGATGCATCTGCCAGAGCCCCTCAAAGAAGCGCTCGCAAGAAGTGAGGCCGAGGTGCTCTATGGTCCGCGCAGCGGTGCGCGTGACGGTCATTTCTCCATCCCGACCAGCCCACTGCCACCTGCATTGCCGGGGCTGGACGTGACCGTGGCACGGGTGGAGAGTCTGCGCCCGGATATGCCCATCGCCCTTAAGGGCGGTGGTGCAGTGCGCGGCTATCTTGAGGAGCTTGAAGGCACTGCAGAAGTGGTCTTTGAAACCTCCGAGGGCGCGGCGGTCGCGCTCCGGGCCGGGCGACAGACTTATTGTGGCGGCTGGCTCGATGCAGAGGGGCTTGATCGGTTGATTGCCACCGTTGCGCAGGCGGCGGGTCTGGAGTTGCGCCAGATGCCGGAAGGGGTGCGCACCCGCCGCACGGCAACCGAGGTCTTCTGGTTCAACCACAGCGCAGAGCCTGTCGAAACCGAAGTTGGCCTCTTGCCTCCGGCGGGGGTGAAACGGATCGCGCTTTAGCGCGCCCTGTCGTCATCCGGGGCGCCACCCGTTGAAAGTGTCGCGAATGTATCGGGGGGGGGGCAACGCGCGCCGCGGCTTCCGTCTGACTGACATTATCCGCTTGCGTCGCGCGGCTGGCCTTGGTTCAGTCGCGCGGAGTGAGGGGATAGTTTGATCAAGATACTGCACACCGCCGACGTTCACCTGGATTCTCCCCTGCGTTCGCTCGCCCTGCGCAATGCGGGCCTGCGCGAGACCGTTGCCGCCGCCTCGCGCGCGGCCTTCAGTCAGATGATCGACCGCGCCCTCTCGGAAGAGGTCGCCGCTATCTTGATTTCCGGCGATCTTTTTGACGGCAGGGAACGCACCGCCAGAACCGGTGCCTTTCTTCTGGCCGAACTCGACCGGCTCGCCGAGGCTGGTATCCAGGTCTATTACATCAAAGGGAACCACGACGCGGAGAACCCGATCACCGGGACGCTGGATTTGCCTCAGCATGTGCATGTTTTTGATGCCCGTGGCGGCAAACACCAGCTGTCCGAGGACGTCTGGATCCACGGGGTAAGCTTTGCCGAAAGTCATGCGCCAGAGAGCTTGCTCCCGCGGTTCAAGGCGCCTGTGGCGGGGGCGGTGAACATTGCCATGTTGCACAGCTCGTTGGCCGGGGCGGCGGGGCATGATGTCTATGCGCCTTGCAGCGTCTCGGACCTGGCCGCGATGGGCTTTGATTACTGGGCGCTTGGGCATATCCACAAGCGTCAGATCCACGCCGAAGCGCCTTGGGTCGTGATGCCCGGTATCCCGCAGGGGCGCGATATTGGTGAGGCAGGCCCCAAATCCGCAACTCTCCTCACGATCGAGCAGGGGCAGATCGCGCTCTCGGAGGTGCCGACCTCCGTGGTGGAATTTGTGGAAACCGAGCTGGACGTGACGGGGGCCGCCAACGATGAGGCACTGCGCGCGACACTCAAGGCTCACCTCTCTGTGCTCAGTGCTGCGCTTGTGGCCCCGACCGGCGTGGTTCGCCTCACGCTCAAGGGCGCACCAGCGCGGCACTGGCAGATCCTGCGCGACCGCGATGTCTGGACAGAACAGGTGCATGTGCTCGCGCAGACCTGCGGGGATCTCTGGATCGACAAGCTGATCTTTGATCTTGCCCCGGAGGCGGCACAAGACACCTCCGGCGCGTCTGACGAACTGGCCGCAACCATGGCGACGATTTGTGGCGAGCCAGGATTTCAGGAACACGCCCGCCAGTATGTCGAAACCGTTCTTCAGGACCTGCCAGCCACGTTGCGCGAACGCCTGATCGCGGATGAAGCGGCTAGAGACGCATTGGTCGCGCGTCTGACCCAAGCCGGGGCAGATCGCGTGCTGGCGCAGATGAAGGGGGCCGAAAGCTGATGCGCCTCAAACGTCTGTCACTGGATCGGTTTGGCCATTTCACCGATCAACAGTTCGATTTTGGCTCTGCCCACGATGGGCATGACTTTCATATCATCTACGGGCGCAACGAAGCCGGTAAGACCACCACGATGGAAGCCGTCCTGCGGCTGTTTTACGGCTTTCCAACGCGCGAGGCCTACGCGTTTCGCCATCCGCGCAACAATCTACAGATCTCTGCGACGCTCGATTTCAATGGTGAGCTGCGCCAGTTCACCCGCCTGCCCACGCGCAGTGGCGCGCTGGTGGATGAGAGCGGCACCCCACTGCCGGAGGCTGCGCTTTCGGCGCATCTCGCCGGGCTTTCGGAACCGGATTACCGCCGTCTTCTGTGTCTGGATGACGAGACGATTGAACGCGGCGGCGAAGAGATCGCCAATGCTCAGGGCGATATTGGCCGGCTGCTGTTCTCGGCCGCGGCGGGGGTTGCGGATCTGAGCCAGGTGCTTGATGGCGTGCGCAGCCGGGCCGATGAGATTTGGAAGAAACGCGCCCGCAACACGCGGATGCGCGAGCTGAAACGCGCGCTTGAGGAGCTCGACAAGGAGATCAAGGCCCGCGATGTCTCTGCAAACGCGTGGAAATCCCTCAAGCGGGATCTCACCAAGGCGCAACAGGCTGAAGAAGACGCGCGGACGCGTCGCGATGATCTCAATACAACCCGGGCCCGGACCGAGGCCGAACGGCGCGCCGTGCCGCTTCTTGCAGAACTTCAGGAGTTGGAACAGGCGCTTGCGCCCTTTGCGGATTTTCCCGCACAGCTGGATTTCAACCCCGAGCGGCTCGTCGAGTTGCGCAGCGATTTAGGCAGCGCCACGCAGAACATCGCGCGCCTCAGCGACGAACTTCAGACCCTTGAGGAGGAGCAAGCGGCGCTTGTATTGGATCCCGCACTTGAGGCGCTTCCTGCGGCACTCGAGGCGCTTGAGGATCTGAGTGCCCGCCACCGCACCGCTGCGCTTGATCTGGATCGGCGCAAGGCCGAGCAGCAGGAGGCGCTCGAGACAATGCGGCAGGCCGCCCGCGACCTTGGTCTCGTCGCAGAGAACGCCGACCTTGCGGCCTTGGTTCTTTCCGGCGCTGATATCACCGCGCTTCAGGACGCAAGAGAGCAACTTCGCGCGGCCATCACCCACGAAGGTCTAGAAGCGCGCGAGGTCGAGGATCTCGAGGAGCGCCTGCGCGTAGCGCAGGATGCTGTGCACGATTGTGCGCCGCTCGCTGCAGAGGCCGGGCAGTTGCAAGAGCTGCTCTTGAATTTTGATGCAGAGCGGCTGGCGACGGCCCATGCAGCGGCAGCGGAGGCGATCACAGCCGCCCAATCCCGGGCCGCCCGCAGCCTGGCAGCGCTGTCTGTGCGCCACGTGACTTTTGATACCCTGCCGCATTGCCCGAGCAGCTTGCGTCAGGCGCAGGAGCACGCGGATCGTGACGCAGCGCTGGTTCAGGACCTGCGCCGGGCGACTGAGACGCGCAATCAGCATAAGGAGGACGCCAGCGCCCGCGCCGCGCAGGCAAAGGCCCTTGAACGCGCTGCAAATGTGGTCTCCGACAGTGAGGCCGAGGCCTTGCGCACCAAACGCGACGCACTCTGGGCCGTGCATGTAGACAGTTTGGATGCCGAGAGCGCCGCCACGTTCCACGAAGCGCTGAGCCGCCACGACACCGCTGCTGACGCGCGACTGACCCAATCGCGAGAACTGGCGCAGCTGCGAGAGATTGCGCAATCAGAGGCTGCGTCGAAGGCCCGCGCCGCAGAGGCCGCCACCCGGATCACTGCGCTAGAAGAACAGCGCGATGCCATTGCGGCAGAGGTCAACGCCGCTGCCACCCAGCTTGGCCTTGCGCCGCTTTCCCCGGCAGAGTGGCGCGATTGGGTTGAGCGTCATGAAACCGCGCGCGCGGATGCCGAGGCGCTTCGGGACACCAAGGACAGCCATTCGGCCACCTTTGCGCGGGCGCAGGCGTTGATGGACGCCCTTGCAGAACGTGTACCGTCTCTTCCGGCTGATCTTGATCCGGCCCTTGCACAGGCGCGCCGGATGGCAGAGGCGGCGCGCCAGACCTCCGAGGCGCGCGGCGCCGCAGAAAAGCTCTTGCGGCAGGTGGAGCGCGACCTGAATCGGCGACAGGATCGCCACAACGCCGCACAAGAGGCCAAGAAAAAGGCCGAGGACACATGGCGGGCCTTGGTGCAGGAACTTCTGGCAGGGCAGGTCTCGCCAGAGTCGCTTATGGCCTCTTTGGAGCCACTGCGGGTGCTACGCGAGCATGACAAGACCCGCAGCGCCGCCGCACGTCGGGTCCGGATGATGGAGGCGGATCAGGCGCTTTTTGCTCAAGAGGTCAACGCCTTGGCACAGCTGCACGGGGTCGGGGTCAGTTCGGACCCGGGCCAGACCTATGGCGACCTCAAATCCCTGGCCGAGACGGCCCGCATCGCGCGCGACAAGGCCGCGCGTCTGGAGCGTGCAATTGCAACGGCCACGGCAGAACGTGCGGACAACACCGCGCGGGTTGAGGCCATAGATCAGGAGCTCCGGGCGATCGCTGCGAGCTTTCCCGAGCCCCCACCTGCACAGGACATCGACACGTTGCGCCAATGCGCCGCGCAGGCCCAGAAGGTCATTGCCGACCGCGCGGCCCGCGACCGCCTGCGCCGTCAGATCCTCTCCGAGCTCGACCTGTCGGATCTGGAGTCGGCGCGCGCGCAGCTTGCCGAGACCTCGGTTGCCACGCTCAACGCGCGCCTGGAAAGCACCCTCTCCGATCTGACCCACGCCGAAGACGACCTCACGCAGGCGATCCAACAGCGGGTCAACGCAGAACATGCGCTGGCAGAGATCAACGGCGACCGCACGGCAGCGGCGCTGGTCGAGCAAAAAGCAACGCTGGAACTGCAGCTCGAAGAGGCCGCGCTCGAACATCTGGAGCTGTCTTTGGGGCATCACCTGGCCTCAGACGCAATCAAGCGCTACCGCGACAGCCACCGCAGCGGCATGCTGACCGCCACGGAACAGTGTTTTGCCGATCTGACGCAGGGCGCCTATCCCGCCCTCAGCACACAGATCTACGGCGACAGCGAGGTCCTTTTGGCGGTCGACAGAACCGGTGCCAGCAAACGGGCCGACGAGATGTCCAAAGGCACCCGGTTCCAGCTCTATCTGGCGCTCCGGGCCGCAGCGCATGAACAACTGGTGGCGCAGGGCACCATATTGCCGTTCTTCTGCGATGACATCTTTGAGACCTTTGACGAGACCCGAACCAGTGCGGCCTGTCAGGTGATGGAAGCCATCGGCACGCGAGGACAGGCGATCTATCTCACCCATCATCGCCATGTGGTTGAAATCGCCCAAAGCGTCTGTGCCACCCCGCCAATCATTCACGAGCTCTGATTGTACCAGAGCGCGCGGAATCATTTGCCGACAGGGCGGGTTTTGTTCTAGACGCGGGCCATGGATCATTTTCTCTATCGCGATGGCGCTTTGTACGCCGAAGATGTCCCCGTAGCCGAGATTGCCGCTACGGTGGGCACGCCGTTCTACGTCTACTCCACCGCGACGCTCCTGCGCCATTTCCGTCTCTTTGACGAGGCGCTTGAGGGCACCGACCATCTGGTTTGTTACGCGATGAAGGCCGCCTCCAATCAGGCGATCCTAAAGACACTCGCGGCGGCGGGCGCAGGCATGGATGTGGTGAGCGAAGGCGAATACCGCCGCGCCAAGGCCGCAGGCGTGCCGGGCGACAAGATCGTGTTTTCCGGTGTCGGCAAGACCGCCGAAGAGATCCGCACCGCGCTCACCGGGGGCATTCGCCAGTTCAACGTCGAATCCGAGCCCGAGATGGACGTGATCAATGCCGTTGCGCTCGAGCTTGGTGTCACCGCGCCGATCACCGTGCGGGTGAACCCGGATGTGGATGCAAAGACCCACGCCAAGATCGCGACCGGTAAATCCGAGAACAAATTCGGCATCCCCATCGCCAAGGCGCGCGCGGTCTATGCCCATGCCGCCAGCCTGCCGGGCCTTGAGGTGATCGGGATCGATGTTCACATCGGCTCGCAACTCACGGATCTTGAGCCCTTCCGCCTTGCCTATCAAAAGGTTGCGGAGCTGACACAGGCTCTGCGCGCGGACGGTCACGATATTCGCCGCCTTGATCTTGGGGGCGGTCTGGGCATCCCCTATACCCGCTCCAATGAGGCCCCGCCGCTGCCGGTGGAATATGGCCAGATGATCAAGGAAGAGCTCGGTCATCTGGGCTGCGAAATCGAGATCGAACCGGGCCGTCTGGTGGCGGGCAATGCGGGGCTGATGGTCTCTAAGGTGATCTACATCAAAGAGGGCGAAGGCCGCGATTTCCTGATCCTCGACGGGGCCATGAACGACCTCATCCGCCCAGCGATGTATGAGGCCCATCACGACATCATCCCCGTGGTGGAACCGACCCCCGGTCTCGAACCGCAACCCTATGACATCGTGGGCCCGGTCTGCGAAAGCGGCGACACCTTTGCCAAACAACGCCTGATGCCGCCGCTTGCTGCGGGGGATCTGGTGGCGTTTCGCAGTGCCGGGGCTTATGGCGCGGTGATGTCCAGCGAATACAACTCGCGCCCCCTCATCCCCGAGGTGCTGGTCCACGGCGATCAATTTGCAGTCATCCGGCAGCGTCCGACCTTTGACGAGATGATAAATCGCGATACCATCCCAGAGTGGCTGTAACGCTCTGGGCTGCGCGCCCTGCCTGATCCGACGGGATCATCTCTGGCGGGCGCGGATCGCTTGGGCGTGGGCCGGCACCCAAGGCGGAGCGGTATGAGCGAGCAGAAAACCCCCGACGGACCCGACCACCACCCGGTTGAAGCAGCGCTGAGGCAGCTGGCGCCCCTGCGGCGTGCGCTGTTGCTGACGCGCGCGGGCATGGTGGCTGAACGTCTCTGGCGCAGTTTCTGGCCTTTGGCGACGGTGCTGCTTCTGGCCGCCGGTTTGGTGCTTCTGGGGATTTTCGACTGGGTCGTTCTCGAGGTCGCCTGGGGCGGTGCGGTGCTGGTGGTGCTGGGCGCGGTCGCTGCTACCGTCTGGGGCGTTATGCTGTTTCGCTGGCCAAAGCCGCATGAGGCCGTGGCCCGCCTTGACGAAACCCTGCCCGGACGCCCGATTGCAGCGATTCTGGATCATCAGGTGTCTGGGGCCGAGGATGCCGCGTCCGTCGCGCTCTGGCAGGCGCATCAGGCCCGGATGGCAGCCCGCGCCGCCGAGGCCGAAGCGCCGGCCCCCAATCTGCGTATTGCTGACCGCGATCCCTATGCGTTGCGTTATGTGGCGCTTCTGGTGCTGGTCACGGGGCTGTTGTTCGGCACCGCCTGGCGCGCAGGCAGGGTCGCCGAACTCATGCCCGGCGGTGGCAATGCGGGTCTGAATGGCCCGACCTGGGAGGGCTGGGTCGAGCCGCCGCGCTACACCGGCCTGCCGACGCTCTATTTGGGGGATCTTACCGAAGATACCCTGCGCATACCGCAAAACAGCCGCGTCACCCTACGGTTCTATGGCGATGTGGGCGATCTGACGCTGGCAGAGACCGTCTCTGGCCGCACCGGAGAGCTGCCCTCTGCCTCCGCGCCGGAGCAGAATTTCACCGTGACCGAGGCTGGGGATCTCACCATTGATGGTGCTGGCGGTCGCAGTTGGCGCGTGGAGGTGATCCGCGATGCCCCACCGCTTGTCTCTCTCGCAGGAGAGCCGGATCTGTCGGCGGATGGCACGCTGACCTTGCCGTTTAATGCCTCGGACGACTACGGCGTCGTGGGCGGCACGGTGACGATTTCCCTCGACGGGGCCGCATTGGACCGCCGCTATGGGCTGGCAACCGCGCCGGATGCCCGCGATCCCATCACGCTGCCTTTGCCGCTCTCTCTGACCGGCGATCGTCGCCTCTTCAGCGAAGTGCTCGAGGAAGAATTCTCCGCTCATCCCTGGGCCAACCTGCCGGTGATCTACAGCCTGCGTGCCGAGGATGCGGCGGGCCAACAGAGCGTTGCAGCCACCTTGCACGGCCCTTTGACCGCTCGGCGCTTCTTTGACCCGATGGCGGCGGCTTTGGTCGAGCAACGGCGCGATCTCCTCTGGGCGCGCGCCAACGGGCCACGAGTCGCAAAAATCCTGCGCACCCTCAGCCACCGCCCCGAAGAGCTCTTCTCGGACATGGGCAACTACCTGCAATTGCGCACGATTTTGAAGCGATTGGAGCGGTATAGCGCACATGGCCTGAGCCCCGTTCACCAGGACGAGATTGCAAGCGCGCTCTGGGCCCTGGCGTTGCAGCTGGAGGAGGGCGATGTCGGCGATGCGCTGGAACGGATGCGGCAGGCGCAGGAACGGCTGAGCCAGGCCATGCGCGACGGCGCCAGTGATGAGGAAATCGCCCGCCTGATGCAGGAGTTGCGAGAGGCCACCGACGACTACATGCGCCAGCTGTCGCGACAGGCGCAGCAGCAGGATGGAGACCAGGAGGGCGGCGAGAGCAGCGACAATGCGATCCAGCTCAGCCAGCAGGACTTGCAGGCCATGATGGACCGCATCCAGGAGCTGATGGAACAGGGCCGCATGGCCGAAGCCGAACAGGCCCTTCGGGAGTTCCAGCAGATGATGGAAAACATGCAGGTCACACAGGGTCAGCCCGGTCAGGGCGACAGCCCCGGCCAGCAGGCCATGGACGGTTTGGCGGATACCTTGCGCGAACAGCAAGGCCTGTCGGATCAGGCCTTCCGAGACCTGCAAGAACAGTTCAACCCCAACGCCCAGCGGGGCGAAAGCCAGGGCAATGAGGGCCGGGACGGCGGCCTTGGCCGTGGACAGAGCCATCAGGGCGGCGGCGCAGGCGGTCAGGACGACGGCCCCCAGGGCGAAGGCGGTCAAAACGAAGGCCGAGAGGCCGAGGGCGGCCAATCTCCAAGCGGGGGACAGGGCAACGGCGCGGGCGATCTTGCGCAACGTCAGCAGGCCCTGCGTGACGAGCTGCAACGCCAGCGCGATGGCCTGCCTCTTGGCGGACCCGAGGGCGAGGCTGCACGGGACTCGCTCGATCAGGCCGGGCGCGCCATGGAAGGTGCCGAAGAGGCGCTGCGCGAGGGCGATTACGCCGAAGCCATTGACCGCCAGTCCGAGGCCATGGAAGCCCTGCGCGACGGTATGCGCGCCTTGGGCGAGGCCATGGCAGAGCAGCAACAGCAAGGCCAGCAACCGGGCGGCCAGCAAGGACAGAGCACCCGTCAGGGCAATGCGCTCGACCCGCTGGGCCGGGACCGGGGCGGGCAGGGCAGCGACTTCTTTAGCCGTGACAGCATTGGCGAGGGGCAGGCCTATCGCCGGGCTTGGGATCTTCTGGAAGAAATCCGACGCCGCGCTGGAGAGCGTGAGCGCAGCGAAAGCGAGCGCAACTACCTGCAACGTCTGCTGGATCGCTTCTGATCGGCACAGCCGGTAACGGCAAAGCGCGTCGCGCCACGCTTGCCATCTGCCCGGTCACGATCACCGCCGCCGTTGCGCCGCAGCCTGTGGGACCTGTGGGACATGGGCGCCGGATGCGTCGTGGAGTCGGTAAGCAGCCCCGAGCTAAGCCGAGCTAAACGGTGAACCGACCAGACGGCTGTTATTCTGCTGCCAGCGCCTGTGCTTGCGCATCAAGCCAGAGCCGCCACTGATCGACCCAGGCCACATAGGAGCTGAGGTAAGGATCAGCTTGCGGCAGGCTCTCCGCAATCATTGCGGCATTGCTGTAAACCAGAATAGCCAGCGCCATCAGTAGGATCACCAACAGAAATCCGCGCGAAAATCCGCGTTTGCGCGCAGGTGGCGCGGGGGCATCCGCAGGCGGTGGCGTCGCGGGTTTGGTTTCCCCCGGCGCATTGGTGGCTACATCCTCAATATTCGGCAACAACCCTCTGCGCGATCCCGGCTGCGGGTCTAGGCGATCCCGGTCCAAAGGCGCGGCATGCGCCTGCGGGGCAGGGTCCAGGCCTTGCATCCGGGCCACCCGCTCCTCGGATTGGCGGGCCCGGCGCGCGGCTTCATCCTCAGGCAGGTCCTCAAGCCCCAATTCTGGCTGGGTTTCCAAACTGTCGCGCCCAGACCGCAGGGCTTCTTCGCGCATGGCTTCTTCGCGCAACACGCGCGAGATCTCGGGATCGAGACGACGCTTTGCGGGCGCGGGGTCTGCTTCGGGTTCTGGCGGGGCGGCTGGCGGTGTGCCCGGTGCAGGCGCATCCGGATCTTCGTGCCAGTGCTCTTCGGCCGCTGCCGGCTCGGGCTCGGGGGCGCTTGGCCATGCGTCCTGGGGCGGCTCCTGCAGCGCGTCCTCTCGCGTGTGAGCGGCGTCGACAGAACCCGCTTCCGTTGCCGGAGGCGGGGTGGCGGCGCGGGCCTCGGCCTCTTCGGCCATCATCTGCGTGGAGGGCTGAAACCAGGTATCACCGCAATTGGAACACTGCACATCACGCCCGTCCTGCGGGATCACATCCTCGGGCACCTCATACTGTGCGCCGCAATTGGGGCATATCAGTCTCATCCGATCTCCTTGGCGGGTGCTCTGGCCGCGAAAAGGGTGAATTTCCCTCTAATCATAGTAACTTCCTGAAAGGCAAGAAAGAGCCAATCCCCGCCGAGATCCACAATGAGCACAGGGCTGGCTCTCCTGCACCATTGAAACTGCCGCAGCGGTCGTGCAAAACACCGCGACGAACGGCGGCATCGCCAACGACGACCAAATGACACGCCGGGCTGGGATGGTACCGTGATCGAACTCGAAAACGTGGGCTACAACTATGGCGGAGGCGAGCTCTTCAGCGACCTTTCCGTGCAATTGGCCCCCGGCTCCTTTCATTTTCTGACCGGTCCTTCGGGGGCCGGGAAAACCACGCTGCTCAAGCTCTGCTACGGGGCGTTGACCCCGACGGCGGGGCGCGTGCGGGCGTTCAATATGGATGTCAAAGGGCTCGATCGCGATCAGATGGCCTATCTGCGCCGCCGCGTCGGTGTGGTGCATCAGGATTGCCGTTTCCTCGACCACCTGCCGGTGGTGGAGAACATTGCCCTGCCGCTCACGGTGTCGGGGCGTGGCCTTCTGGAAGAACAGGCCAACCTGCACGAGTTGATGAACTGGGTCGGACTTGCGGAGCGTATGGATGCGTTGCCGCCGGAACTTTCGGGCGGGGAGCGGCAGCGCGCCGCCCTTGCCCGCGCCGTGATTCTGAGCCCGGACGTCATCATCGCGGATGAGCCCACCGGCAACGTCGATTGGGAAATGTCGCAACGGTTGCTGCGCTTGCTCGTTGAACTCAACCACATGGGCAAGACGATCCTTGTGGCGACCCACGATCTGCCGCTTATCCGCGCGGCCAAGAACCAGGTACAGGCGCGGGTGCTCAGGATTTCCAACCGGCAACTGATCTCGGCGGGGGCAGACCTATGAATGCGCTGCGCAAGCTGATTTTGGGAGATGCACAGGCGGACCGCGTGGTGCCGCCGTCTGGCTTTACCGCGCAGCTGACCCTCTTTGTGTCGGGCGCGATGGCCTTTCTGTGTGTCTTTGCGCTGGCGCTCTCGCTTGCGTCGGGCCGGGTGGCGGATCGCTGGTCGGACGAGCTCGCCCGTGCAGCCACCCTGCGCATCAATGCTCCGGCTGAACAGCGTGTGGCCCAGACTGAGGCCGCGCTCAGGATCCTGCGTCAGACCCCGGGTGTGGCCAATGCCCGCGCGCTGACACAGGACGAGCAGGCGGCACTGTTGCAGCCCTGGTTCGGTGCGGGCATCCCCCTTGATACGCTGCCGGTGCCGCAATTGATCGAGGTCACGGAGGATACGCCCGGCTATGACGCGCAGGGCCTGCGTCTGAGGCTGCAGGCCGAGGTGCCCGGCGCGGTGCTTGACGACCACGCCCGCTGGCGCCGCCCGCTGGTGGAGGCCGCGATTGCGCTGCGTCGCCTCGGGGTGGTCTCGATCCTGCTGATCGGTGGCGCCATGGCCGCGATGATCACGCTTGCGGCCAATGCGGCCCTTGCGGCCAATGCGCAGGTGATCGAGGTTCTGCGTCTCGTTGGGGCGCAGGACAGCTATATCGCGCAGGCCTTTGTGCGCCGCTTTACGCTCCGGGCGCTCTTTGGGGCCACAGTCGGCGTCGTGTTGGGGATGCTTGGCGTTTTCCTGATGCCCGAAGCCTCCGAGGAGGGCGGCTTTCTCACGGGACTTGGCTTTCAAGGCTGGCGCTGGCTCCTGCCGCTTGCTATCCCGCCACTGGCGGCGCTTGTGGCCTTTGTGGCCACCACCCGCGCGGCCCGCAAACGCCTTGGAGATCTCGCGTGACCCTTGCTTTTCAATATCTGCGCTCGCTGCTCTACATGATCCAGATCTATGTGGCGATGCTGGTGCTCGGGATCGCTTTTGCGCCCTATGCGCTACTGTCCAAAAACGGCGCGCGTCAAGCCTGCAAGACCTATGCCCGCTGGGCGATCTGGTCGGCGCGCTGGATGGTGGGCATCCGCTGCGAAGTGCGCGGCCCGGTTCCCCAGGGTGAGGTGCTCGTGGCCGCCAAGCATCAGAGCTTTCTCGATATTCTGGTGATCTTCAATGCCCTGCCACAGGCCAAGTTCATCATGAAACAAGAGCTGATGTGGACCCCGATCATTGGCATCTACGCCAAACGTCTGGGCTGTATTCCAGTCAACCGCGGCAAGCGCGGCGCAGCGATTGCGCGTATGATCAAGGACGTGGCGCGCGAGTTTTCCGAACCCGGCCAACTGGTGATCTATCCGCAAGGCACCCGTGTCGCGCCCGGAGCGCAGAAACCCTACAAGGTCGGCAGCGGCGTGCTCTATGAAGAGCTGAAACAGCCCTGCGTCCCGGTTGCCACCAACGTGGGCCTGTTGTGGCCCCGCACCGGCCTTTTGCGCAAACCCGGACTTGGGGTGGTCGAATTCCTCGACCCGATCGCACCGGGACAGGCGCGCGACAGTTTCATGGCTGAGTTGGAGCAGCGTATCGAGGCCCGGTCAGATGCATTGATGGCAGAATTGGGATTTGAACAAGATGGACGCGATAGAATCCATTGAAGACCTAGAGGCGCTTTACGGGACACCGGGAGCGCCTTCTTTACGCAAGGTGGCGCGGCAAATGACGCCGCTTTATCGCAAGTGGATCATGGCGTCTCGGCTGTGCATGCTGGCCACGGTCGGCCCCGAAGGCACCGACGACAGCCCGCGTGGCGATGATGGCCCGGTGGTGCTGGAACTCGATCCGGGCACGCTGGCGCTGCCCGATTGGCGTGGCAACAACCGGATCGACTCCTTGCGCAATATCGTGCGCGACGGGCGGGTATCGCTGATGTTTCTGGTGCCCGGCTTAAACAATGTGGTGCGGGTGAATGGCTCCGCGATAGTGACTGCCGACCCTGATCTGCTGCAACGCTTTGATAAGGCAGGTAAACTGCCGCGTACGGTCATCGTGATCAAGATCAACGAGATCTACAGTCAATGCGCGCGCGCCCTGATGCGCGCCCGTACCTGGACTTCGGGTGACGAGAGCGAGGGCCTGCCGTCGATGGGCGACATCCTTGCCGAGCAGACCGCAGGCGAAGAAGGCGGTCGCTCCTACGATGAGGCATGGGCTCCCCGTGCCGCCAAAACCATGTGGTAGGGGGTTACGCCGGTGCAGGCGGCGCCATGAAAATCAAAGAACTGCCCGCGCTATCCCCCCCAATCGGGATAGGCCACGTGGAAGATGCCCCACCGCTCGGGGGATTGTGGCGCCCCCAAGAACCACCCTTTGGAAAGGGCCTCGTCGCCCATTTTTGCCTTGGGATCAAAAACCAGCTGCGGGAAATCCCGCGAAACGATTATGCGTGTCAATTCCAACAGTTCTGCAGCGTCTTCATAGCTCAGCGCATAAGGGGCGTAGGTGGATATTGTGCAACGGGAGTCCTCCAGTCGCAGGAAACTGCCCGATTGCGTGTCGATCCAGCTTTTGTCCGGTTTTTGAAACAGCCCCGACAGCAGCGTGTCTGGACTGTCTCCGGTCAGTACGGGGGCAAGACAGATACCATAAAACAGTTCGGCAATGCGTTCCGCGCGTGAGTGCGTTGGCCAGATTTGCGATGCCGCGCCAAGCCCCATCGCAAAACCTGCGACAATGATCCCGAACAGAAGGCGTTTCTTCAAAACACAGGCCCCAGATATCCGCCGGTGACCTGTTTCGGCCACCAGTGCGCTTGCCTCAGCTCATCAACAACTCGCCCACGAGGATCTGCGGGCGGATGTTGGTGAAATTGGCCACATCATCAATGATTACGCCGCCCTTTTCACCCATAGCAGTGTTGAGCGCGTCCTGATCGGGAAAGGTGATGGTCGCAATCAACAGATAGGGCGGCGGCACATCCGGCCCCCCGGCCAGCCCACGCGACGCCTCGACCGTTTCAATCAAGTCACCCCAATGCTCCTCGATGAGCGGCAGATGGGTCTCAACATAGTAATCATAGTCAAACGTCGCCTCATCGGAGGCGGGGTAGAGCACTTGCAGGCTGAGGGTCATTGGCATGTCTCCTGTTGAGGACGCAAACGGCCCGCCAAGTGGCGGGCCGCTGGTGATGGACGTGCCGGGGCGCGCCCCCCGCGCGGGGCTTAACTGTGGATCGCGCCGTCGCCGCAGGCAAGGGCTGCTTCGCGCACGGCCTCGGAATAGGTCGGATGCGCGTGGCAGGTCAGCGCCAGATCCTCGGCGGAGGCGCCAAATTCCATCGCCACACAGATCTCGTGGATCAGATCGCCTGCACCGGGGCCGATGATGGCCGCACCGAGGATGCGGTCGGTTTCCTTGTCGGCAATCAGTTTCACAAAACCACCCTCGGCCTGATGCACGGCCTTGGCGCGGGCGTTGCCCATGAACATGAACTTGCCCACCTTGATCTTGCGACCTTCGGCCTTGAGCGCGTCTTCGGTGGCACCGACGGTCGCCACCTCTGGGGTGGTGTAGACCACACCGGGAATGACGCCGTAATTCACGTGGCCATGTTTGCCCGCGATCACTTCGGCCACGGCCATGCCTTCGTCTTCGGCCTTATGCGCGAGCATCGGACCCTCGATGACGTCGCCGATGGCGTAGATGCCTTTGACGTTCGTGGCCCATTGCGCGTCGGTGGCGATCTGGCCGCGTTCGGTCATCTTGACGCCAAGCGCGTCGAGGCCAAGGCCTTCGGCATAGGGTTTGCGCCCCGTGGCGACGAGCACCACATCGGCCTCGATGACCTCTGCGTCGCCGCCTTTTTTGGGCTCATAAGAGACTTTGGCCTTGGATTTCGTGGTTTCAACGCCCTTGACGGCGGCCCCCATGATGAAGCTGAGGCCCTGCTTTTCAAGGATGCGTTTGAAGCCGCGCTGGACGTCCTTGTCCATGCCGGGACAGACCGCGTCCATATATTCGACCACGGTGACCTCTGCGCCAAGGCGCGCGTAGACCGAGCCGAGCTCGAGGCCAATGACGCCTGCGCCGATCACGACCATTTTCTTCGGGACTTTGGGCAGTTCCAGAGCGCCGGTGCTGTCGACCACAAGGCCCTTGTCGTTGTCGACCTCGACACCCGGCAGGGCGGAGGGCACGGAGCCGGAGGCGATGATGATGTTCTTGGCCTCATGGGTGTCGTCGCCCACTTTGACCTTGCCCGCCTCGGGGATCGACGCCCAGCCCTTGATCCAGTCGATCTTGTTCTTCTTCATGAGGAACTCGACACCGCCGGTGTTCTGGCCGATGACCTCATCCTTGTAGGATTTCATCTGGTTCCAGTCGACCGAGGGGCTTTTGCCCTTGAGACCCATGGCGCCGAAGTTGTGCTCTGCTTCATGCAGCATATGGGTTGCGTGCAAGAGCGCCTTGGAGGGGATGCAGCCCACGTTGAGGCAGGTGCCGCCAAGGGTTTCGCGGCCTTCTACGATGGCGGTCTTGAGGCCCAGCTGGGCGCAGCGGATTGCGCTGACATAGCCGCCGGGACCGGCGCCGATTACGATGACGTCATAGGATGCCATGGGTCATGTGCTCCTTTGGAGTTGAGCGGGGAGGGGGCGCTGCCCCCGGCCCGTACGGGCCTCCCCCGGGATATTTTGGGTTAGAAGATGAAGATGCGCTCGGCAATGTCCAGAGCGAATTTGTTCGATCTGAAAGATCATCAGAGCGCCTCCGCGATGGTGATTGGAGTTCCGTCTGGCACAAGCGACCAGATTTCGCGCATCTCGGCGTTGGTGACCGCGATGCAGCCGTCGGTCCAGTCTAGCATCAGGTGCAATGCGCCCAAGGCCCCCCAGCCATTGGGCAGGCCGTGGATCATGATATTGCCGCCGGGATCGCGCGCCGCGGCTTTGGCTGCGGCCTGGTCTGCGGCATTGGGGTAGGAGATATGCAGGCTCAGATGCGCGATGGAGTTTGGATTGCGCCAGTCGATTTCATAGCGCCCTTCGGGGGTGCGCTCGTCGCCCTCGGATTGTTTGTGGCCTTCGGGTGCGGCCCCAAGCGAGATGTCGTAGCTGCGGATGGTTTCGCCGTCGCGCAGCAGATGCAGCGCGCGGGTGGATTTGATCACGAGGATCTCATCCGCCTGTTGGTGGGCTTCGGCCATTGGCGGCGGTGTGCCGGACCCCGTGCGCGCCATCACCTTGGTATAGGCGAAGATGGCCACGCCGAGCCCCAGCCCCAGCAGGCCTAAGCGCAGGATATGTCTGGTGATGCTCATATCAGGGCGGCCACCAGCATCGCCGCGGTCGCGAGATAGCCCACGGCCCAGATCAGGCTGCGCCAGGGCACCCAGCCAAAGGCATAGGCCGGGATGTAAAGCACCCGCGAGCCAAGGTAAGCAAAGGCGCAGACGGTGGTGAAGAGCGAGGATTGTCCCGAAAGGGTGACGACCACGCAGGCGATCGAAAAGAGGATCAGCCCCTCAAAGTGGTTGTTCATCGCCCTGAAGAGCCGCGCGGTGCGTTTGGAGACCATATCCTGCAAATCGCCGCCCATGCGATCCCGGTCCCGCGGCCCTAGCGTCTGACCGGGCTTCAGCTCAAGGTTCGCAGGCACCGCCATCAGGGCGATCTGAAAGACCTGAAGCAGGGCCGCGAGGGTGAGGGCGGTGAGTTCGGGGGTCATGTCAGAAAAAACTCGCGCCAATCATCAAAAGCGTGGCGAGGAGACCAATGACATAGATCACACTGCGCCAAGGCACCCACGCAAAGGCATAGGCCGGCACATAGAGCGCGCGCGCGGCCACATAGGTCCAGGCGCAGATTGCAGTCAAGGAAGAGGCATTGTCGGTCAGGGTGAGCAGCAGCACCGCAATGATGAACGGACCGATATTCTCGGTATGGTTCGCCAGCGCGCGCCGCAGGCGATTGCTGCGTTCCGACAGCCGCTCATCCAGATTTTCGCGGGTCCCGACGTTGCCATCGCGACCGATATCGGCTTCCAGCGCCCGTTGCGACCAGATGACCGTGACCACATGGATCAGGACCGTTGCAGCAAGTGCGCTGAGTTCTGGCGTCATTGTGCCCCCTCATACTCTGAGATCAGGTGTCGGATATGGGTGGTCTCCTCTCGGGTGAAATCTCCCTCTGTACCGTCAACCACAAATTCCTGAAGCACGTACCACTCCGCGTCATTTACAAGTTTACCGCGTTTTACGGCCTTGTTCATCGTTTTGCGTATGAGGCCGGACTCCGAAAAGAAATCAAACCCGATATCCGCGCGAAACCGGGCGAGGAAAGCGTTGATGTCCTGAACAACCTCCTGCTCGCCGGATTTCATAAACGAATGAAATTCATTGGCAGTGTGGGCGTACCAGTTTTGGACCTCTTTTAGAATTTGCTTGCGATCGCTTTTGCGAGACTGCTGATCATAAAGATCGAGGAAGAAACTCCCGGGCACCACAACGGTGTCTAGGTCCAGCGTTTCTCCCGCTGGGAGCGTGGCTTCCAGCTGTGCAATGCGCCACGTGCGAAAGTAGTCCAGACCTTCGATCAGTCGGACAAGTTCGGCACGGATCTCTATATCTGGTTGAGGAGGCGTCATTGTCGCCCTGTTGAGGTCATTGCAGAAGGTTACCTTGCTTTTGTTTAAGCAAGTAGACGATGGCACATGTTGAAACGGAAATCACAATTCCCCAGTAGCCGAAAAACGTCCAAAACATGAAATTTAGCAGCGTTCGACCAAAGGCGGTGGCTTCGAGAACTGAAAGAAATACCAATAGCTGCGAGGCAAGAAATAATGCCGTAAATGCAACCGCCCGTCGCGATCTCAAGAAACTTGAAATCGCGACGCCAGCGCTTGCAACGACGCTGCCAAAGAAACCCGCGAGTGAGAGGACATATGCAATCTCGTTCGAAAGTAGTGCTGGATAACGTTTCTCTGGCATTGGCATAGAAAGAACGTCTGCAGTCCGCGACAACCCGGAAATTGCAAAAATGGCGTAACCAATGATGATTAACCAAAGCAAGATGGGCTTCCCAGACTGCAGTTGCATCGCTTTCTTACAGATCCATCAACAACCGGCGGGGATCTTCCAGCGCTTCTTTGACGCGCACGAGGAAGGTCACAGCGCCTTTGCCGTCGACGATACGGTGGTCATAGGACAGCGCCAGATACATCATCGGGCGGATTTCCACCTTGCCGTTGATTGCCATCGGGCGGTCCTGGATCTTGTGCATGCCGAGGATACCGGACTGCGGCGGGTTCAGGATCGGCGAGGACATCAGCGAGCCATAGACACCACCGTTGGAGATGGTGAAGGTGCCGCCCTGCATTTCCGCCATCGACAGCTTGCCGTCACGGGCGCGCGCGCCTTTTTCGGCAATCGCCTTCTCAATATCGGCAAAGGACATCGCATCGGCGTCGCGGATGACCGGAACCACCAGACCCGTGGGCGTGCCTGCGGCGATGCCCATGTGGACGAAGTTCTTGTAGACGATGTCGGTGCCGTCGATCTCGGCGTTGACCTCGGGGACCTCTTTCAACGCGTGGCAGCAGGCCTTGGTGAAGAAGGACATAAAGCCCAGTTTCACGCCGTGCTTCTTCAGGAACAGGTCTTTGTATTCGTTGCGCAGCGCCATCACCTCGGTCATGTCGACCTCATTGTAGGTAGTGAGCATGGCAGCAGTGTTCTGGCTGTCCTTCAGACGCTTGGCGATGGTCTGGCGCAGACGGGTCATTTTTACGCGTTCTTCGCGCGAGGCATCATCGGCAGACACCGGCGCGCGCGGGGCTGCGGGAGCCGCTGTCGGGGCGGGCGCGGATTTTGCGGCGGCGATCGCCGATGCCACGTCCTCTTTCATGATGCGTCCGTCGCGGCCTGTGCCTTTGACATCCGATGCGGAGAGACCGGCCTCGGCCATCGCCTTTTCCGCCGATGGCGCATTGGCGACATCCTTGGAGACGGCGGCAGGGGTCTCCGCCGCAGCGGGCGCTGCAGCCGGGGCCGCCGCTACCGCTGCACCGTCACCGGAGATGACGCCGAGTTTGGCAGAGGCGTCCACGGTGGTGCCTTCGGGCGCGGTGATCTCGGCCAGAACGCCAGCGGCAGGCGCGGGCACCTCGACGGAAACCTTGTCGGTTTCCAGCTCGCAAAGCATTTCGTCCTGCGCGACGCTGTCACCGACTTTCTTGAACCATGTGGAAACGGTCGCCTCAGAGACGCTTTCGCCCAGCGTCGGCACCATCACGTCAACAGCATCCCCACCCGAAGAGGCAGGTGCCTCAGCCGGGGCGGGTTTCGCTGCCGGGGCTGAGGCTGCTGCGGCGCCGCCTTCGGTAATATTGGCCAGGAGCGCATCAACGCCCACGGTGTCGCCTTCCTTGGCAACGATCTCGGCCAGAGTGCCAGCCGCCGGGGCGGGCACTTCGACTGTGACCTTGTCGGTTTCCAGCTCACAGAGCATCTCGTCTGCGGCAACAGTGTCGCCCGGCTTCTTGAACCAGGTGGCGACGGTGGCTTCGGTCACGGATTCGCCCAGAGTGGGCACGCGCACTTCGGTGGTCATGATCTCAATCTTCCTCAGATGCTCAGCGCTTCGTTCACGAGCGCAGCTTGTTGGGCTTTGTGTTCGCTGGCCAGGCCGGTTGCAGGCGAGGCCGAGGTGGCGCGCCCGACATAGATCGGACGGGTGTTCTTTGCCTTGATGCGGGTCAGGACCCACTCAATGTTGGGCTCGATAAAGGTCCAGGCACCCTGGTTCTTGGGCTCTTCCTGGCACCAGACCATTTCTGCGCCCTTGAACCGCTCCAGTTCCTTCACGAGGCTGATCGCCGGGAAGGGGTAATACTGCTCGATCCGCATGATATAGACATCGTCGATGCCGCGGGCGTCGCGCTCTTCAAGAAGGTCGTAGTAGACCTTGCCCGAACACAGCACCACGCGCTTGATCTTCTTGTCCTCAACGAGCTTGGTCTCAGAGAGACCCGTTTCCGCATCATCCCACAGAACCCGGTGGAAGGACGAGCCGGTGGTGAACTCATGTGCCTTGGACACGGCAAGCTTGTGGCGCAGAAGCGACTTCGGCGTCACCAGAATGAGCGGCTTGCGGAAGGTCCGGTGCAGCTGACGGCGCAGGATGTGGAAGTAGTTCGCCGGCGTCGTGCAGTTCGCCACGATCCAGTTATCCTGACCGCACATCTGCAGGAAACGCTCCAGACGCGCCGAAGAGTGCTCTGGACCCTGGCCCTCAAACCCGTGCGGCAAGAGGCACACAAGACCGGACATCCGCAGCCACTTGCTCTCGCCCGAGGATACGAACTGGTCGAACATGATCTGCGCGCCATTGGCAAAGTCGCCAAACTGCGCTTCCCAGAGGGTCAGCGCGTTGGGCTCTGCCAGCGAGTAGCCATATTCAAAGCCCAGAACCGCGTATTCCGACAGTGCCGAGTCGATGACCTCATAGTTGGCCTGACCCGCGCGGATATTGTTGAGCGGGTAGTAGCGCTCTTCGGTGTCCTGATTGACGATGCCCGAATGGCGCTGCGAGAAGGTCCCGCGGGTGGAGTCCTGCCCCGCCAGACGCACCGGATACCCCTCGGTCAGAAGCGAGCCGAACGCCAGCGCCTCGCCGGTGGCCCAGTCAAAGCCTTCGCCGCTCTCGAACATCTTTTTGCGCGCATCAAGGAAGCGACCGATGGTCTTATGCACCGGATAGCCCTCGGGCAGAGTGGTCAGACCCTTGCCGACCTCCTCCAGCGTCTCGGGCTTGATGGCGGTTTCGCCACGCTGATAATCCTCGTCCTTGCTGTCGAGATGCGACCAGCGCCCATCCAGCCAGTCGGCCTTGTTGGGCTTGTAGGTCTTGCCGATCTCGAACTCTTCGTTGAGGTGCGCCTGGAACGCCGCCTTCATGTCTTCGATCTCGCCCTCGGGGATCAGACCGTCCTTGACCAGACGTTCCGTGTAGAGGCTCAGGGTCGTCTTGTGACCCTTGATCTTCTTGTACATCAACGGGTTGGTGAACATCGGCTCGTCGCCTTCGTTGTGACCAAACCGGCGATAGCAGAAGATGTCGATGACGACGTCCTTGTGGAACTTCTGGCGGAATTCGGTTGCGACCTTGGCTGCGTGGACCACGGCCTCCGGGTCGTCACCGTTGACGTGGAAGATCGGTGCCTCAACCACCAGCGCGTTGTCGGTGGGATAGGGCGAGGAGCGCGAGAAATGCGGTGCGGTGGTGAACCCGATCTGGTTGTTCACAACGATATGCATGGTGCCGCCGGTGCGGTGACCGCGCAGACCGGAGAGCGCAAAACATTCCGCCACAACACCCTGACCCGCAAAAGCCGCGTCGCCGTGCAGGAGGATCGGCAGAACCGCCGTGCGGTCCTTGTCACCCAGCTGGTCCTGCTTGGCACGGACCTTGCCCAGCACAACCGGGTTCACCGCCTCAAGGTGCGAGGGGTTTGCGGTCAGCGACAGGTGGACGCTGTTGCCATCAAACTCACGGTCCGAAGAGGCGCCGAGGTGATATTTCACATCGCCCGAGCCATCCACGTCTTCGGGCTTGAACGATCCGCCCTGGAACTCGTTGAAGATCGCGCGATAGGGCTTTTGCATCACATTGGCCAGAACCGACAGGCGGCCGCGGTGCGGCATGCCGATCACGATGTCTTTGACACCGAGGTTGCCGCCGCGCTTGATGATCTGCTCCATCGCCGGGATGAGGCTCTCACCACCATCCAGACCAAAGCGCTTGGTGCCCATGTATTTTACATGCAGGAACTTTTCGAACCCTTCGGCCTCAACCATCTTGTTGAGGATCGCCTTGCGGCCTTCGCGGGTGAAGGTGATTTCCTTGTCATAGCCCTCGATGCGCTCTTTCAGCCAGGCAGATTGCTCGGGGTCCGAGATATGCATGTACTGAAGCGCAAAGGTGCCGCAATAGGTCCGCTTCACGATATCCACGATCTGACGCATGGTGGCCACTTCCAGCCCCAGCACGTTGTCGATGAAGATCGGGCGGTCCATGTCGGCGCCGTCAAAACCGTAGGATTTCGGATCAAGCTCCGGGTGCGGCGTGGCGGCGCGCATGCCCAGCGGGTCGAGATCAGCCGCCAGATGGCCCCGGATCCGGTAGGCCCGGATCAGCATCAGAGCGCGGATCGAGTCGAGCACCGCGCGCTGGATCGCCTCGTCAGAGACTTCGACACCCTTTTCCTTGGCCTTGTCGGCAATCTTCTTGCCGGCCGCCTTGGCCTCGACGGGGGCAGGCCACTCGCCGGTCAGAGCCGCCGTGAGGTCGTCGGCAGGGGCGGGCGGCCAGTCGTTGCGCGCCCAGCTGGGGCCTGCAGCTTCGGCCTTCACGTCGCCATCAGCGTCGCCCATGGCGCGAAAGAATTCCGCCCACGCGGCGTCTACTGCGTTGGGATCATTGGCGTACTGGGCATAAAGCTGCTCCAGATACTCCGCGTTGTGCCCCTGCATAAAGGAGGACGCATGGAAGATGTCGTTGGGGCTCTGTTCGGTCATTTGAGTGCCTCGTATGGGTTTGGACCGTAAGCGATCAGCCGGTTCTCAAAGGCTGAAAGCCCGAAAGGGCGAAATGTTCCGTCTCAAGTTCCAGGTGGATCTTGCGGCGAAGGCGGCCACAGGGCCGCATCAGCAACAGGATCCGTATGCCTGCAAAGCAAGCGCAGGAAGGGGGCGGGCACATGATGCCCACCCCGAAGATCATCAGATGATCGTTGGCGATATGCCGACATGGGCTGCATCAGCCGTTTGCAATCGCTTTCTGAACCGCTTCGCCCAGGGTGGCGGGGCTGTCGGCAACAACGATGCCTGCGGATTTCATCGCTTCGATCTTGTCTTCGGCGCCACCTTTGCCACCGGCGACAATCGCGCCCGCGTGGCCCATGCGGCGGCCCGGAGGGGCGGTACGGCCTGCGATGAAGCCCGCAATCGGCTTCCAACGGCCTTTTTTCTTCTGCTCGGCGATGAATTCCGCCGCTTCTTCTTCGGCAGAGCCACCGATCTCACCGATCATGATGATGGACTGGGTCTCATCATCGTCGAGGAACATGTCAAGGACGTCGATATGCTCGGTGCCCTTGATCGGGTCGCCGCCGATGCCAACTGCCGAGGACTGGCCCAGACCGATGTCAGAGGTCTGCTTCACGGCCTCGTAGGTCAGGGTGCCGGAACGGGACACAACACCAACAGAACCACGCTTGTGGATGTGGCCTGGCATGATGCCGATCTTGCAGGCATCCGGGGTGATGACGCCGGGGCAGTTGGGGCCGATGAGGCGCGATTTGGAGCCTTCGAGGGCGCGCTGCACCTTCATCATGTCCAGAACCGGGATGCCTTCGGTGATGCAGACGATGAGTTCCATCTCGGCGTCGATCGCCTCGAGGATGGAGTCCGCTGCAAACGGCGGTGGCACATAGATCACCGAGGCGTTGGCTTCGGTTACATGCTTGGCTTCATGCACGGAGTTGAAAACCGGCAGGTCAAGGTGGGTCTGACCGCCTTTGCCGGGGGTCACGCCGCCGACCATCTTGGTGCCATAAGCGATGGCCTGTTCGGTGTGGAAGGTGCCCTGAGAGCCGGTGAGGCCCTGACAGATGACTTTGGTGTTTTCGTCGATGAGGACTGCCATGATGTCCTTTCCTTTCGATTATGCGGTTTGTGCCTCGGCGGCACGCGCCGCGCTGTCGTCGGTGAGCGCCCGATCCGCGTAAAGAACCCGCACAAGCCGTGCGCGCCCCGAGATCAGGCGAAGGAGATGCAGGGGCAGAGCGCGCAGCTCGGCCATGCCCCGCAGGCGTTTTTGTTTACGGTAGAGCGCACCCTTGGGCTTGCGCTGCGCATGCCCGAGAAAGGTGCCCTCCTCAGGAGGTGTATTGCCCTGCGTCACAAGCGCAGGGGTGATCTGATGGGGTTCAAGAGAGACCGCCAAAGGGGAAACAAGTGGATTGAACAGCAACTGATCAATCGACATCGTAAATGGCCGCGACGCCAACAGAGCCTCTGCCCCCTTGCGGGAGACCAGGTAGCCGGCAGAGCCGGGATTGCGCGACAACATCGGTGCTACCTGGCGACCAAGGTGCTGCGACGCAGAGGTGCCAACCATCACCTTGAGAGTCTCGCTGCGCCAGAACTCCAGGTTCACAAGTTCACAGCCCTGCGGCCACCAGCTCAGATCCTCTGTCCATTGACGCAACTCTGCCGAGATAAAGACATCATCCTCAAAGATGAGGGCAACATCCGCATCCGACGCCAGAAACTGTTCCCAAACCTTGGCGTGGCTCAGGGTGCAGGCCATGTTGCCATGGGCAAACACCCCCCAGGGGCCAAAGCTCTTGCACTGCTGCAACAGCTCCTCTTCCGAGGTCTCGGCCAGATCCACGGCGGACACGAATTCCGCGTCCAGACCGGCATCCCTCAGGGTGGCCTGCATCGCTGCATGCCGACCCTTGGCCCGGTCCAGAGAGATCATGTATGTCGCCAGCTTCATATCTGGAAAACCAATCAGATCCTGCGCTCCCCGAACCCGAGAGTTCGGGGAAGGCGGGTTAACCCTTTACCGCTTTCACGATCTTCTCGGCCCCATCGGACAGATCATCTGCCGCGATCACGTTAAGACCGGAGTTCGCGATGATTTCTTTGCCCTTCTCGACGTTTGTGCCTTCGAGACGCACAACCAGCGGCACCTCAAGGCCCACTTCTTTCACGGCTGCAATCACGCCTTCTGCGATCACGTCGCAGCGCATGATGCCGCCAAAGATGTTCACGAGGATACCTTTGACGTTCTTGTCGGAGGTGATGATCTTGAACGCTTCGGTCACTTTCTCTTTGGTGGCGCCGCCGCCCACATCGAGGAAGTTCGCAGGCTCTGCTCCATAGAGCTTGATGATGTCCATGGTGGCCATCGCCAGACCCGCGCCGTTCACCATGCAGCCGATCTCACCGTCGAGCGCGATGTAGTTCAGGTCGTACTTGGACGCTTCGAGCTCTTTGGGGTCTTCTTCGGTCTCGTCGCGCAGGGCGGCGATATCGGCGTGGCGATAGATCGCGTTGCCGTCGAAACCGACCTTTGCGTCCAGCACTTTCAGGTCACCATTGTCGGCGACGATCAGCGGGTTGATCTCCAGCATCTCCATGTCCTTCTCGATGAAGGCTTGGTAGAGCTGACCCATCAGCTTGACGCACTGCTTCACCTGCGCGCCCTCAAGGCCGAGCGAGAAGGCAACGCGGCGCCCGTGGTACGCCTGATAGCCGGTGGCCGGATCAACGGAGAACGACAGGATCTTTTCCGGGGTCTCAGCGGCGACTTCTTCAATGTCCATGCCGCCCTCGGTGGAGCAGACAAAAGACACGCGGGAGGTCACGCGATCCACCAGCAGCGCCAGATACAGCTCGGTCTGGATGCCAGAGCCCGCCTCGATGTAGATGCGGTTCACCTGCTTGCCCGCCGGGCCGGTCTGGTGGGTCACGAGGGTGCGGCCCAGCATCTTCTTGGCTTCTTCGGCGGCTTCTTCGACCGATTTGGTCAGGCGTACGCCGCCTTTTTCACCGGCGTCGGCTTCCTTGAAGGAGCCCTTGCCGCGACCACCTGCGTGGATCTGGGCCTTCACGACCCAAAGCGGGCCGTCAAGCTCGCCTGCTGCGGTTTTGGCTTCGTCTGCTTTCATCACCACGCGCCCGTCCGAAACCGGAGCGCCGTAGCTGCGAAGGAGGGCCTTGGCCTGATATTCGTGGATGTTCATGAGAAACTGTCCCGTCTGGCTGCAATTGTCCCTTGCTAGTACGCCTGCATCAAACAAGAGGTTAAAGCCTTTTCTGCCCAGTGAGCGCTAAATGATGAAGATTTTTCGTTTTTGTGATCACAGCCCAGAGACGTGTGATCACATATGGAAAACGACTAAAATTCAGCGATTCGCGTAAGCGCGCCCGGCGTGTTTGAGAAATGCTGCGCCGCGTCAAGAGCCTTCCAATGACTGGAGGCTATAGTTTTGACCTGTCGGAAAAATTTCATTTCCCTCCCGCAATCAGGGGCGGTTCTCGGCTGGGCAGGGCCGTCTGTGCCTGGACTACCGCACGCCCAGAGATCAGGTCCAAGCCAAAGAAGCGGAAGTTCTGGCGAAAGCCACTCGTCTTGCAAGCGTCTCGTGTGCAAGATGGCTTGCCCACGTTTGTCGACTTCTATCTTTACAACGACAAGCCCAAGATGCGCCTGATCCAACGGTGGAACTTCACCGGTCTTTGGCGCGATCCAGAAACAACGATTCACGTCCCGAAATCCCTGATTTTCCCCTCCAAGATGCTGAAATGCACGGTATCCTCCTGCGCGTTCCCGCCAAGGCAGAAGAGGTTTGCGCCTTTCTTTATGGCCCGTCCTGGCGGACGTCAGCGCGCAAAGGAGAAGGATACGAGATGAAGATTGTGGATAATCGCCCGCAATTTATTCAGAAAATACGGCGTGATCGCGGTCACGACATCTCTGCTCTGAACGAGTTCTGTGCAGCGCGGGCCAAGTACATGGCTCGCGCTTTTTCGCAAACTCTGGAATCGCAGGCTACAGCTTGATCCGCGCCGTCTTGTTGGGCTTCACTCTCTGGCGCGCAGGAGGCAGATCGTAAATTCTGCTCGACCCCTTCAGGGAGCGATCCGCCTCACGCGCTTTTATCATGGTCTGCAGATGCCTCGGTCGCACCACCTCCTGCAAGCCAATCGGCTCATCCGTGTTTGGATGCGCGACGTCATGCAATGCGCGCACATGCAGACACCGAATGCCACCATTTATGCGCCCCCATTTGTCCAGGAGAGACTGTTTTAACAGGTTGTACTCAGGGGGGAGCACGAGAGGCATCAGTTGATGCTCATAAAGAGTAGCGCGCAAAACCGGTTGATCCTTTCCGATCTTTGACCGCGCATAGTTTCTATCCCAGTCTTCCCAAAAAGCGAGTGTCTGCGGGGTTCTGCGGATGGCAAAAACGCCTGAATTCAAAACTGGAAACGCGTGTGGGATATCTTTGCGGTATGACGTCATCTCGGTCCTGGAACGGGACACGCCGAGCGCTGCGGCGATTGGATGAGTGTCAAGGAGATCAAACACATCCGAGATGTCCTCGACAACGACCACGTCTGCGTCGAGGTAGATCGTTTTTTCAAAACGCGACGAAAGAAGCGCTTCCATTTTGGGGCGGGGCCCGCGATGGGTGACCGGATGTATTTTGTCAAAGATCGGATCCTCGATCTTTTGGTCGGTACATAGATCGATCTGCGCTTTTGGCATCGCCAGCTTGAGGCTGCGCGCAGCCCGGCGGGCGAGGTTGGTATATTGAAGGCCAGTGGTGGCAAAAACAAAACCCTCTCCCTCGCGGTTCTTGGTCTGCCGCGGGCGCAAGAGATTTTTCAAATAAATCATGTCTTTAGAAATTAAAATTCGGGGGGCGATGAAAGCGCTGCCATTGAACGGGGGCTTGTAGAATGGCCTGAAAACGGAGCGTTCTAAGGGCATAAGCCCGGCTCAAAAGCCGGGCTTACTGTTTTCTTCAGTTTCGAGATGCTTTGGCTTATGCCAGCGAGCTGTCGATGCCTTTGCACGCGTCTACGAGGCCTTTGACCGCGTTGACGGAGGTGTCGAACATCGCCTGCTCTTCAGCGTTCAGCTTGATGTCGACCACACGCTCGATGCCTCCGGCACCGATCACGGTCGGAACGCCGACATACATGCCGTTGAGACCCAGAGCGCCGTCCACATAGGCCGCGCAGGGCAGGACGCGCTTCTGGTCCTTGAGATAGGCTTCTGCCATCTCGATTGCAGAGGTCGCAGGCGCGTAATAGGCGGAGCCGGTTTTCAGGAGACCCACGATTTCGGCGCCACCGTCACGGGTGCGCTGAACGATCGCGTCCATCTTGTCCTGGGTGGTCCAGCCCATCTCGATCAGGTCGGGGAGCGGAATGCCTGCTACGGTGGAGTAACGCACCGACGGCACCATGGTGTCGCCATGGCCACCGAGCACAAACGCGGTGACGTCTTTCATGGAGACGTTGAATTCCTCCGCGAGGAAGTGACGGAAGCGCGCGCTGTCCAGAACACCCGCCATGCCGCAGACTTTTTCGTGCGGCAGGCCGGAGAATTCGCGCAGCGCCCAAACCATCGCGTCGAGCGGGTTGGTGATGCAGATCACAAAGGCGTCCGGCGCGTTGTCGCGGATGCCTTCGCCGACGGATTTCATCACCTTGAGGTTGATGCCCAGGAGGTCGTCGCGGGACATGCCCGGCTTGCGCGGAACGCCCGCGGTCACGATGCAGACGTCCGCGCCCGCGATGTCGGCATAATCCTGGGTGCCTTTGAGGCTTGCGTCAAAGCCTTCGGAAGGACCGGATTCTGCGATGTCCAGCGCTTTGCCTTCGGGGGTGCCTTCTGCGATGTCGAACAAAACGACGTCGCCGAGTTCTTTGAGGGCTACAAGATGTGCGAGGGTGCCACCGATCTGACCTGCGCCGATGAGGGCGATTTTGGGTCGTGCCATGGGATTATCTCTCCGGTCCGGTTGATTTCTGCCCAGATGCCTACGGCGTTCGCCTCCGCTTCGCAAGTGTTCTGCGCTGCGGCATCGCGCGAGATGGCCCCGCATCGGGGTCGGATCAAAGGGTTTACATGTCGGTTTTGTGAAGCGAGCGGTAAAAATTCTGCAATCTCGGGAACATTGGGTCGTGTATGGAGACGCTTCACGAATATGTGCGGCCCCTCGTCAAAAGGAACTCACTGTCTTGGATCTGAACTGCTCTGTGCCGAGGAGTGGGCGTATTTTGGAGCTGATTTTTGATCTTTCCCCCTTCGCGCGCCGAATCACGGGCCTCTCAATTTGGGTTCGACAGTGATCGCCGAGCAAGAGGTCGCAGACCCAATCGCGGGTCGTGTGGCGCCGTCGTCATCGAGGAGCGACGGGGTAGGCATCAATCGAGGGGGTGCGTCAAGGGGGCGGGCATCGCGCCTCTTGCGGTGCGCGCCTCGTGCAGCGAGGTTCATCGCTCGAGATTTGCTCAAGGGCGCTTCAAGGTAAGTTTTATGCTGCGGCCCCGGTCCTGCCGCCTGCCATCCCGGCACGCGCGTCGCGGTAGCGACCGTGTAGGACCGGTTTCCCGGCGGCTGCTCAGGCAATGGATGTGTTCAACGCGCCAAGGCGCGGTTTGTGATCACATGACGAGATCGACCGTTCAGTGGCGCCATAGATTCAGGTCGCACAGACCCTTAAGCCCTGCGTTTATACGGGCTCTTGTTATACCGGGTGCATGTTTCGGTGTTGGTCACAGGCGGCGCATCAGGGATGCGCCAGCCGGTTCACCATGTTCACCGATCGTGACCGCCCGCTAGAGGGATCTTCAGCGCAGGGAAGGCTCAGGCGTCGGTGTCCATTGCCGGAAGCGCTTCGGCCAGAACCTCATAGGATTGTCCCGATGCCACCAGGCAGGTCATGCCATTGGGAGTGGTGACGGTGATGGTCCAGGATCCGGTTTCTGCCGAGGCGAAGGTTTCCATAACCATGCCCTGCTGGCCCATGCCGATGCTTTGACGGCTTTCACCGTATTTTTCAGCAAGGCGCTTCACCACCATTTCGCGGGGGGCGCAGTTCTGGCTCTGAGCGGCGGACATTTGACTGGACAGCACAAGCGCGAGACCAGCGGCGAATGTAAAAAGCGTCTTCTTCATAGGTTTTACCCCTTTCGGAACGATCCCCCACAAGGGCCGTGACAGGGGCCCAAAAGGCACCCCGGCGACCTGGAATGGACCGGTTTTCTGGTGACGTAATCATGACTGCAGACCCAAGGTCCGCGTGGCGCCAGAGCGGAAAACAGCCGCCAGAGGAGAGCGCCGGTACGAGTCAGAATGGCATAGAGGTCCAAAGAACTGGTTAACTTTGAGAACGGTATATTTATCAATAGCATAGCAAATTCTCCCTGTAGTCGCCGCAGGAAGTTTCTGCGTTGCAGAAGGATTTCCCTTGAAATCAACCTGCTGCAAATGTAGCCATTTCGGTAATATTATGACTTTGACATCTCTGGGAGAGCCCTATGGATCCGCGTGCGCGCCCTTATCGTTCCGTCCTTTATATCCCCGGCTCCAAGCCGCGTGCGCTGGACAAGGCCCGCACTCTGCCGGTGGACGCGATCATCTTTGACCTCGAAGACGCGGTCTCGGTAGAGGAAAAGGAAAACGCCCGCACAACATTGGCGGACGCGCTGGCGGCGGGGGGCTATGGCGCCCGGATGAAGATCGTGCGCATCAACGGGCTCGACACTGCATGGGGGCATGCGGACGCCGAGGCGGCGGCTCGCATGGGATGTGACGCGATCCTTCTGCCGAAGGTGTCTTCGCCCGCGGATCTTGATGCGCTGGCAGAGATCACCGGCGACGTGCCGCTCTGGGCGATGATGGAGACCCCGCGTGGCATGCTCAACGCCGCAGAAATCGCCGCGCATCCTAGGCTTCAGGGCATGGTGATGGGCACCAATGATCTTGCCAAGGACATGCAGACCCGCTTTCGCGCCGACCGGTTGCCGCTGATGAGCGGGCTTGGGTTGTGCGTTCTGGCCGCCAAGGCGGAGGGCAAGATCATCGTCGATGGAGTCTTTAATGCCTTTAAGGATGTGGAAGGGCTGGCGGCGGAATGCGCGCAGGGGCGCGACATGGGCTTTGACGGCAAGACGCTCATCCATCCCGCGCAGGTTGATGTGACCAATGAGGCCTTTGCACCTTCTGCCGCCGAGATGGACCTTGCGCGACGCCAGATCGCCGCCTTTGAGGAGGCCGAGGCCAGCGGGCAGGGGGTGGCCGTGGTCGATGGCAAGATTGTCGAGAACCTCCATGTGGTCACCGCGCGCGAGATTCTCGCAAAAGCAGATGCAATTGCAGCGATCTCCGGCTAGGGCTGTGGTGGGGGCGGCGTGACGGCACCCGGCCCCTTGGCACCCGTCTGACGTTGGAGAAAGACATGGCACTTCTTATACTTGGCATCATCCTGTGGTGGGGCGCCCACCTGTTCAAACGCGTGGCACCCGCGCAGCGCGCAAGCCTTGGCGACAAGGGCAGGGGGCTCGTGGCTCTTGTTCTGCTGGTAAGCGTGGTCCTGATGGTCCTCGGGTATCGCGGCACCGAGTACATCCATGTCTGGGCGCCCGCACCTTTCCTCGTGCATGTCAACAACACGCTGATGCTGTTCGCGCTCTATTTCACCAGTCCCGGTCCCAACAAGGGGGCGCTGTTTCACAAGATGCGCCATCCGATGCTGACCGGGTTCAAAATCTGGGCGGTCGCGCATCTTCTGGTCAACGGCGATCTGGCTTCGGTGATCCTCTTTGGGGGGCTTCTGGCCTGGGCCGTGGTCGAGGTGATCACCATCAACAAATCCGAACCGAACTGGCAGCCTAATCCTAAAGGCAGCCTTGCCAAGGACGCCATGTTCTTTGTCGCTTCGATCGTGCTTCTGGGCGTGATCGGCTATATTCACGGGCTCGTCGGGCCCTCACCATTCCCGGGGTAACTCTATGAAACTCTATCGTTTTCTGAGCGAAGATGACACATCTGCGTTTTGTCACAAGGTGACGGATGCGCTCAACAAGGGCTGGGAGCTCTATGGCAGTCCGACCCAGACCTTTGATCCCGTAAAGGGCATCATGCGCTGCGGTCAGTCGGTGGTCAAAGAGGTGGACGGCACCTACACGCCCGACACCAAATTGGGAGCGCACTGACATGAGCAAGACCAACCACGGGCGTTTCTTTGAGGATTACAAACTGGGCGAGGTGATCCGCCATGCGGTGCCGCGCACCGTGTCGGGCGGTGAGCGGGCATTGTATCATGCGCTCTATCCGGCGCGACATGCGCTCTATTCCTCGGATGAATTTGCCCGTTCGGTTGGTCTGACCCATGACAACGGCGCGCCGCTGGAGGATCTGGCGGCGTTCCATATCGTCTTTGGCAAGACGGTGCCGGATATCTCGCTCAATGCGGTGGCGAACCTTGGGTATGCCGAGGGGCGCTGGCTTTTGCCGGTCTATCCGGGCGACACCTTGCGCGCCGAGAGCGAGGTGATCGGGCTCAAGCAGAACTCCAACGGCAAGACAGGCGTGGTCTGGGTCCGCACGCGCGGGCTCAACCAGCGCGATGACTGCGTGCTCGAATACGTGCGTTGGGTGATGGTCCGAAAGGGCAACCTGGACGCCGATGCACCGGAGACCTGCGTGCCGGAGCTGAAACCGGCTTTGGCCGCGGAAGATCTGGCGCTGCCTGCGGGGCTTGATTTCACGTCCTATGATTTTGCACTGGCCGGAGAGCCGCATCGCTGGGGGGACTACGCCATTGGCGAGCAGATCGACCATGTGGATGGCGTCACGGTGGAAGAGGCCGAGCATATGCTTGCCACCCGCCTGTGGCAGAACACGGCCAAGGTCCATTTCGACAGCACCGCGCGCCCGGATGGCAGCCGGTTGATTTACGGCGGTCATGTGATCTCGATGGCGCGGGCCTTGTCGTTCAACGGGTTGGCGAATGCGCAGATGATCGTGGGGCTGAATGGCGGTGCCCATGCCAACCCTTGTGTCTCTGGTACAACGATCCGGGCGTGGTCCGAGGTTCTGGATAAGGCGCAGACCGCAGCGCCCGGTGTGGGCGCGATCCGCTTGCGTCTCGTGGCCACCTCTGGCGGTGCACCCTTTGCCTTGAAAGGCGCGGATGGGAAATATGTGCCAGAGGTGCTGCTGGATCTGGATTACTGGGCATTGATGCCGCTGTGATGCAGACCGGGAAGGGGGCGCTGCCCCCTCGCGCCGCTTCTGACGAAGCGGCCCTCACCCCCGGGATATTTTGGGTTAGAAGAGGAGGGGCCTCTGTGGCGCAGGTTCTGTATCTGACGCATCCCGAGGTGGGTATTGATCCGGCGGTGGCGGTTCCTGATTGGGGGTTGAGCGCCCATGGTGCGGCGCGGGTGGCGGATCTGGCCAAGCGCGGCGCATGGAATGGCTGGCATGTGGTGACAAGTGCGGAGCGTAAGGCGTTGGAGACGGCATGGCCGCTTGCTGCCGCAGCGGGCTCTGCCGTTGAGGTGCGTCCTGACATGCATGAAAATGACCGCTCGGCCACGGGGTATCTGCCGGGGGCGGAGTTTGAGGCCGTGGCGGATGCGTTTTTTGCCTACCCTGAGGTCTCGGTGCGGGGATGGGAGCGGGCGGTGGACACGCAGGCGCGGATCATCCGCGAGGTGCAGGCTGTATTAGCGGCACAACGCGGGCGGGATGTGATCTTTTGTGGTCATGGCGCTGTGGGCACACTTTTGTATTGTGCGCTGGCCGGAGAAGCGATCTCGCGCCGCTGGGATCAGACCGGGGGTGGGCATTATTTTTCATTCGATCTTGAGCATATGACACCTATGACGCATTGGCAGGCGCTGGAGACGCTCTGGCGTTAAGCGGATGTGTAAGGATCGCGGGGTAGCCTCTGGCGACTCAGTGATTAATTCTGACTGTTATACTTGGGATTTGACTTTGTGATCACAGCAATCTGGCTTGTGATCACAACGTGTAGAAATTGCCCCGAACGGCAGCGATAACAGCGGATTTTTACCACTCGTTTGCGTGACAGGGCGCAAAAATAGGCTAAAACGTCGACAGCTAACCGGAAAGGAGCCAACATGGCCGATGTCAATCGGGGCAAACGCCCGCTTTCGCCGCATTTGACCATTTATCGCCCGCAGCTCACCTCTATGTCGTCGATCATGGTGCGCATCACCGGAATCGCGGCGCTTGCGGTGGCGCTGCTTGTGGTGTGGTGGCTCTTGGCCGCTGCCACCTCCGAGAGCGCCTTTGCGTTCATCGACGGGCTGTTGCGCAGCTGGCTGGGAGACATCGTGATGCTCCTCGCGGCCTGGGCGATCTTTTATCACATGCTCGGACGCCTGCGTCACGTGGTCTGGGACTTCGGCTACTGCCTTGAGGTCGAAACCTCTGAGAAGCTGGGCGTGGGCATGTTTATTGGCGCAACCGTACTGACCGTCCTTGCGGCGCTCGTGGTCTGAGGGAGCACATAATCATGAACTATCTAACTGACCGCAAACGCGCAGAAGGCCTTGGGGCCGGGGGGGCAGGCACCCATCATCACTGGCAGATGATGGTGAGCTCGATCCTCCTTGTGGTTCTGGTGCCGGCCTTTGTGATCACCTTTGGGCTTGGTCTCGGTGGCACCTACGAAGAGGTGCTGGCTTACTATGGCCGTCCGGTGCCCGCGATCATCACTGGTCTCACGCTGGTGGTTGGCATCATCCATCTGATGCGCGAGGCGCAGGTCGCGGTGGAGGACTACATGCATGGGCTGGCGGAAAAGCTGACGCTGATCGCAGTTGCAGCCCTGTCCTACACGATGATTGCCGCGGGGCTTTTTGCCCTCGTCAAGCTCGCCCTGTGACCCGCGCGGTAAGGAACAAAGACGATGACAGCAGCATATGAATATGAAACCCATGAATATGACGTGGTGGTTGTGGGCGCCGGCGGCGCCGGTCTGCGGGCGACGCTTGGCATGGCCGAGCAGGGTCTGCGCACAGCCTGCGTAACCAAGGTCTTCCCGACCCGCTCGCACACCGTGGCCGCACAGGGGGGCATCGCCGCCTCGCTTGGCAACATGGGGCCCGACAGCTGGCAGTGGCACATGTATGACACCGTCAAAGGCTCGGATTGGCTGGGTGACACGGATGCGATGGAATATCTCGCCCGTGAGGCGCCCAAAGCGGTCTACGAACTTGAGCACTACGGCGTGCCGTTCTCGCGGACGGAAGAAGGCAAGATCTATCAGCGTCCCTTCGGGGGTCACACCACCGAGTTTGGTGAAGGCCCGCCGGTGCAGCGCACCTGTGCCGCCGCCGACCGGACCGGCCACGCGATCCTGCACACGCTCTATGGGCAGAGCCTCAAGAACAACGCGGAATTCTATATCGAGTATTTCGCCATCGACCTGATCATGTCCGAGGACGGGCAATGTCAGGGTGTGGTGTGCTGGAAGCTCGATGATGGCACCATGCATGTCTTCAACGCCAAGATGGTGGTGCTGGCGACCGGCGGTTATGGCCGTGCCTATTTCTCTGCGACCTCGGCCCATACCTGCACCGGCGACGGTGGCGGTATGGTAGCGCGCGCGGGTCTGCCGCTTCAGGATATGGAGTTTGTGCAGTTCCACCCGACCGGCATCTACGGCTCCGGCTGTCTGATCACCGAGGGCGCGCGCGGCGAAGGCGGCTACCTGACGAACTCCGAGGGTGAGCGCTTTATGGAGCGGTATGCGCCCAACTATAAAGACCTCGCACCGCGCGACTATGTCTCGCGCTCCATGACCATGGAGATCCGCGAAGGTCGTGGTGTGGGTGAGCATGGCGACCATATCCACCTGAACCTCAGCCACTTGCCGGCCGAAGCGCTGGCGGAGCGTCTGCCGGGGATTTCCGAGTCTGCAAAAATCTTTGCAGGTGTCGACGTCACCAAAGAGCCGATCCCGGTTCTGCCGACCGTGCACTACAACATGGGCGGTATCCCCACGAACTATTGGGGTGAGGTGCTGAACCCCACTGAGGACAACCCGACCGGTGTTGTTCCGGGTCTTATGGCCGTGGGTGAGGCGGGCTGTGCCTCTGTGCATGGTGCCAACCGTCTGGGCTCCAACTCTCTCATCGACCTTGTGGTCTTTGGCCGTGCATCGGCGATCCGCGCCGGCAAGGTCGTGGACCCAGAGGCCCCCAACCCGGTGCTGAACCAGGCGTCCATCGACAAGGCCTTTGATCGCTTTGACGGGCTGCGCAACGCCAAGGGTGGCACGCCGACCGCGGAACTGCGCCTTGAGATGCAGCGCACCATGCAGGCGGATGCGGCGGTGTTCCGCACCGACAAGACCCTCAAGGAAGGCGTCGAGAAGATGGAGGTGATCGCGGCCAAGCTCGACGATCTCCATGTCACCGATACCTCGTTGGTGTGGAACTCCGACTTGATGGAGACGCTCGAGCTTACCAACCTGATGCCCAACGCGCTGGCGACCATCGTTGGCGCTGAGGCGCGCAAGGAAAGCCGTGGTGCCCATGCGCATGAGGATTACGCCGAGCGTGACGATGAAAACTGGCGTGTGCACACCGTGGCACGGGTTGAGGGCAACAAGACCTCCCTCAGCTATCGTCCGGTGATTGTTGATCCGCTGACCAATGAGGACGCCGGTGGCATCAGCCTCAAGAAGATCGCGCCCAAGGCTCGGACCTTCTAAATGACCTCTGCGCCTCCCAGAATTCTCTGCGTCGGCACGCATCACAAGACGGGTACCGTCTGGATGCGGCGTGTCTGGCGCGAGATCGGGGAGGCGCTCTCTATTCCCTTTGTTCCGGTTCACAATCCGCAGAACTGGACACGTATCCCCACCAAGGGGCGCGTGATTGTTGCAAACTGGGGTGCGCGCTTTGCGCCTGATTTGTTCGACACCCCGGAGGCGCGGTTCCTGCATGTAATCCGTGATCCGCGCGATGTCCTGATTTCGGGCGCGCGCTATCACGAGGACGCACCGGGGCGCTCGGAGCGGTTCTTGCACAAAGCGCGTGCGGATCTTGGCGGTCTGACCTACCAGCAGCATCTGCGCAGCTTGCCCAGCCGCGACGACAAGTTGCGGTTCGAGATGGGGGAGATGCATCAGCGTACCCTGACCGAGATGCTCGATTGGCCCTATGGCCACCCGCGTGCCTTTGACGTCACCTTTGAGACGCTGATGGCCGATACTGGCTGCGAGACCTTCGCGGCAGCGCTGGAGTTCTTTGGTTTTGACGCGCCAGAGGTCGAGGTTGCGCAGAAGATCTTCTTCAAGCATGCGCTTTTTGGTGGCTTCAGTGATAAAAACTCTGACGGCACCACGGATCGCAGGCTGAACGCCCATGTGGCACCGGGCGCGAAACGCGGCTGGCGGCAGGTATTCTCGGCCGAGATCGCCGAAGATTATTGCGCACGCTTTGGCGCGGCGCTGGTGCGCCTGGGCTATGAAACGGACGCGCGGGCGTGGTGCGATGCGATCGCGCCGAAGACAGCGATCCCGGAGCCCGCGCATATGGTGCAGCCGCCCCCTTTGGGGCTGGCGATGGGGGGGATGGCATGACCTCTGTCGCTGCTTTCGCCACCTCACCAAACGCCTGGGAGGCGCTCGGCATCCGGCCTGCGCGCGCCCTGCGCATGATCGGCATGCGGCGCTCTGGCAATCACGCGATTGCCAACTGGCTGCAGCGCAACGCCGAGCGTGCGGTGTTTCTGAACAACTGTCGCCCGACGCGCGACCCGCTCCTGAGCCACAATGGCATCGAGGTCGGCGGCGCGCGTTTTGCAGGCGATCCCGTCGAGGCGGCGGCTGAGGCGGGCGAGGGGGCGCTGCTATTGGTGTCTTATGAGGACACGATCCATCAGCGTTTTGTGACCAAGGACAATCTGTCCGGCCCCTACAAAAGCGCTAATTTCAGTGCTGAGTTGTTGATCTATCGCAGCTTTCTGAACTGGAGCGCCTCGCTTCTGAAAAAGCTGCAGCGCAACGAGAGTTACCGCGCGGCGGACCGGATGGCGGTCGCTGCGCGCGCTGTGGCGACCTATGGCGACCTGCTTGTCGAGGTTCTCGAAGCGCCGCAGGACGGTCGGGTTGCGATCTGCTATGACGCCTGGGCGCAGGATGAGCTTTATCGCGCGCGGCTGCTCTCGGATCTGGGTCTGAGCCTGCGCGACAACAGCCTGGGCGATGTCCAGCCCTACGGCGGCGGGTCGAGCTTTCAAGACAGCGCCACGGACCCCGCAGAGCTGCAGCCGTCCGCGCGCTGGCGCGAGATGGCCCGGGACCCCGAGTATCAGGCCCTGTTGCAGGTCGCCGCATTGGACCGCGCCTTCATGGATCGCGTTGATGCGCTTTTCCCCGCAGATGCCGCGCTGATGGCGCGCCTGCCGGATCTTCCCGCTCTGGACGTGGAGGCAGACCTGTGACCTCCCGCCCGATGAACACGCGCAGCGATTGCGCCCGAAATGACGCCCGGATCTGTCCGGGCCCAGCCCTCTCCCCGCATGTGCTGCCGCTGGCAGCCCATGTGGGCAGCTAAGCAAGGAGACACGATCATGGTCGAATTCGCACTTCCGAAAAACTCCAGGATCACCACTGGCAAGACGTGGCCCAAGCCTGAAGGCGCAACCAATGTGCGCAAGTTCCAGATCTACCGCTGGAACCCGGACGATGGCAAAAACCCCAGCGTGGACACGTATTTCCTCGATATGGACAAATGCGGTCCGATGGTTCTGGACGCGCTCATCAAGATCAAGAACGAGATCGACCCGACGCTGACCTTCCGCCGCTCCTGCCGCGAGGGCATCTGTGGCTCCTGTGCGATGAACATCGACGGGATCAACACGCTGGCCTGTATCTATGGTCTCGACGAGATCAAGGGCGACGTGAAGATCTATCCGCTGCCGCATATGCCGGTGGTGAAGGACCTTATTCCCGATCTCACGCATTTCTATGCCCAGCATGCCTCGATCATGCCGTGGCTTGAGACCAAGACCAACCGTCCCGCCAAAGAGTGGAAGCAGTCCATCGAGGACCGCAAGAAGCTTGACGGGCTTTATGAGTGCGTGATGTGCGCGTCCTGCTCCACCTCCTGCCCGAGCTACTGGTGGAACGGCGACCGTTACCTCGGCCCTGCCGCGCTGCTGCATGCCTATCGCTGGATCATCGACAGCCGCGACGAGGCAACCGGTGAGCGTCTCGACAATCTTGAAGACCCGTTCAAGCTCTACCGCTGCCACACCATCATGAACTGCGCCAAGACCTGCCCCAAAGGCCTGAACCCCGCCAAGGCGATCGCGCATATCAAGAAACTGATGGTCGAACGCACCGTTTGACCGGGACGGCTTGATCACGACTGTCTGATCGAGGCCGATAGGTCACGAGATTTGCCCCGTAGCCCATGGCGGCTGCGGGGTTTTTGTTTGCGTTCTGATACGAATTGCAAACCGAGAACGGCCCCCGATCCTGGGTGGGGGTGAAGCCCCCTCCCGTGGGGAGGGTCGGGGGCTGTTCGGCCTGTCGGCCAAACGGGACTTCTTGGTTCATTATCAAAAACAGGCGGCCGCCCATTGGGGCGGGGAGTTGGCTGGGGTGGAAAGCCCCACGTCCGAAAGTGAGCTCGGATCGGACCCAGCCTGCACCCAATGAGGGGGTGGTCTCTGGCGGGCCAGTCTCCTGAGGGTCTTGGTGTCGCGACGCATCGATCCTGACAGATCTTCCTAAATTCCGGTTCAACAGGGCGTACGCCGGGGGCGCAACGGATCCGGCGCGCTTTGCTTGCAAGGGGCGCATAACCCCTTTGCAAAACTGTCTGATGCGGCAGTGCAGCATCGTACCTAAATTGGCCCCCAGGGAGGCGCTGATACTGACATGACGAAAGACACCGCAATGACAACCGTGATCCCCGCCCCTATGACCCCGACTGCTCTTGATCAGGCCGAAGCTGCCCTCAGCCCCGCTGCGGTCGCGCTGGCTGTGCTTGAGGAAAGCTGGGCCTATTACACCCCCGAAGCCCCTGTGGTGAGCCGCGATATCGACGCCGTGGATGGCGTGCTGGCCTATTACGAAGCTGCCTGAGGGCGCCAGCACTTGAGGCGGTCCCTTGAACCGGCCTGCGCCAACCGATAGGTCTCCTGCATGCCGGTTCTTCTGCTCCTTCTTTTGCTCGGCGTGTTGGGCTATCTGTTCTGGCGGCGCAAAACCACAACGCTGACACGCGATTGCCGCTGGCGGCGCGCGCCGGGTGGCAATGGCTGGCACTGCGCCTTTTGTGGTGCCAGCGATCCCGACCCAACTCCACCCCGCGATTGTCAAAGGCCGCGCTAGAGCAGCCGCAAGCGCCCCGCCGCCCCGCGAGGGGCGGCGCCGGGCCCCAAGGCTTTGCCCGGCATCTGTGATGCAGGGCCAAAGGGGCGGGAGCCCCCCCTCGCGCATTCCATGACCCTATCTGGCGATGCCGCCGTTCGTTCCGGGTGAGGTGAAGCTCCGCGAAGAGCCCAAAGCGAACATTGGCCGTGCGAGCAGCGAACGACGGCTTAGGAGGTTCGCTGCCAAGCCGCATAGGCTTATGCCATTCTTGCACTACTCATTTGATCGAGCCGCTCGGCGAAGGCATGCTCCTCGATCCCTTCAACCAATGCCCGCCGAAAGAAGGCGGCTTGGGTTTCCGGTGCTAGACCGTTTGTCGGCGGATCGCGATCGAGATTTGTCGGAAACGAGTACCCTTCGGCGGTCGCAGCTATTGCCGCAGACAATTCGGCAACGCTGAGCTTGTTTGTTTGCTTGGCCTGAAACGCATACGGGAAAATCAGTCTACACATTCTGTCCCGATCGACTGTCTCCATTGCGCGACCGAAGGCCGATGACACCTGCAAAAGGTTGGCGAAGCGGTGAATGTCGTGGCTCGTGTTGGCTCCGGCCGCGTGAAACAAAGCGGGGGAGAAAAACACGGCATCTCCCTTGGCTAGCGGCAACTGCACATGGTGTTCTTCGAAAAGGGCCCGAAAGTCATCCCGGCGCCATGCTGCATAGCCCGGACGATATGCTTGCGAAAAGGGCAGCAGTTTGGTCGGGCCGCTTTCTAACGGCATGTCGGAATGGGCGACAGCGCCCTGAAGCGTCAGAATTGGCGAGACGTCGTGGACGTGCGCAGGATAGGACGCGCTGACATCGGAGGTTTGAAATCCCAGATGATAGTCGCGATGCGCCTGCTGAGCTGCGCCGCCGGGGTGCACGAGGTTTACCTGCGCGGTCATCTGATAATTCGGCCCCAGCCAAGCTTCGCAAACTGCCGCAATAGAAGTGTTTGCGAAATAATTCAGAAACGCGTCGGGCGAGGCTTCGCAGAGCTTCTGAAGCGAGTTCCATATCCGATCGTTCGCTCCCGACGCTGCGAAGTGATCGCCTGCGCCCCCAGTTCCCTGCTTCTCTTCCGCAATAATTCCTTCGTAAATGCGGGTTGCCTCATCCAGAACTGCCGTATCGGCATAGGCTCCCTTTAGGGCCACGACCCCCGCACCGGAGCGCAGGACCTGTGCCCATTCCGCCATGATCCCTCTACGGGTCCTGTCATCTTCGAGAGCCGGACGCAGCTTTGCCATGTCGTAGATCGGAATGTTCTTTTCGATGGCGGCCGCAAGCGGCACCTGCTCGCTCCTTGTCGCTTGACCTATGAGTGCCTTGAACTCTCCCAGATCACAGTTATCGGGGTCGTAGTAGGCGATGGTGTTATCGACGGTATCCTTCATGACGGATCCTCCCTTGTCCCGCACAGGATACGGATGCGGGGATTGCTTTGGGGCGAGAAACGCATCAAAAACACATCAAATGACACACCGTTTTCCAATCAAGGAGATCGCGCGGCAGGCGGGTCTTGGCACCGCCACTGTCGATCGGGTCCTGAATGACCGGGCGCATGTGAGCCCGCAGACAAAGCTGCGTGTTACCGCTGCAATAAAAGAGTTGAAGGCCCAAGAGGCCCAGCTTGCTGCTCATGGAAGGCGATTGTTCTTTGACTTCGTCGTTGAAGCGCCATCACGCTTCAGCCTTGAAGTGAAGGCGGCCGCAGAAGCAGTACTCCCTCAGATCGGAACCGCTGTTTGCCGCCCTCGATTTCTGCTGCAGGAGATCATGGAAGAGGATGAGGTCGTCGGGGCACTGAAACGGATCATGAAGCGAGGTAGTCAGGGCGTGTGTCTAAAGGCGCGGGACACGGCGCGGATTAGGGAAGCAGCGAAGACGCTGACCGCCGCAAAAATCCCCGTGGTCACGCTGGTCACCGACATCGGGGGTACTGATCGTCTTGCCTACGTCGGGTTAGACAACGCCGGTGCAGGACGCACTGCAGCCTACCTTATCTCCCGAGCGCTTGGGGATGTGCAGGGAATGGTCTTGGCCACGCGCAGCCATGAACGCTTTCTAGGAGAAGAAGAGCGCGAGTTCGCATTTGTCGAAACCTTGGCACGCGAGCGTCCAGGTCTACAGGTATTTGCTGTCCAGGGCGGTAGTGGAGTGGACTTTGAAACGTCAAAGCTCTTAACGAAGTCCATGGTTGGCATTCACCATCTGCGCGCGGTCTATTCGATGGGGGGTGGCAACCTATCGATCCTACGCACGCTGGAGCACAAAGGTCTGAGCCCCGATGTGTACGTGGCCCATGATCTTGATCGGGAAAACAGGGAGCTGATCCAGGACCGGCGCATCGACTTCATCCTGCATCACGATTTGCAGCTGGACGTACGGAACACGTTCAACGCCTTTCTATCCTATCATGGGCTGTCCAGTGGTCTTGTGGGGGCGCCGATCTCCACGGTCCAGGTGCTGACACCGGAGAATATACCGCGTTGAGGTCAGTCCAGTCAGGGGCGCGCTTCAACCGGAAAGGCAGACATCACCGCTTTCATCGGCAACTTCTGCTCTGTCCGGCATCCTCACCGTTCGAAGGTGGTCGGCGGCTGCATATGCGGCGAAGGTCTGCTCTTCTTCATGCGACCGCGGCATGGAGCGTCCGCAAAGCTGCAAGATCTGTCGAGTTTGCAAAGGTCGCTATCTGCGCTTCGCTGACATCAGTTCAGGGTGCAGCATCGCCTGGCCCTATTGATCAGATTTGAAGGCCCGCTTTCGGGAAGCCTTTCGCGCGCAGCGATCCCTTCGCTGCGCTTTACATGAGTGTCGTGGTTGGGCTGCCTGCCGTCTTTATTTTCGGTGGAGGGAGCGGCAGCGTTGGTCTGCTTTGGGGACGCCCGCGACGACAGCACGGGGTGGGCGCTTCGGCGTAAGCCGCCCACTCAGAGGCAAATCCTTTGGTCAGAAAAGCAGAACTAACTGGTGCTCTTCACTCAGAAAACCGGGAAGCTGTTGTGTTGGCTGCGCTTGGCGCGCACTCTACTTTTCGTAAGTTTATTTTTGCTTTGGCTGGCGATACTGTACCGATGTCGGTGTCCCATTGAAGGACCCATCGCTCTTTTATGAGCCGTTCGCTTGGGGGGGCGACACCCCAGCGCCTTGGTGAATGGAATGGGGCATCGGGCCATGTGGCCTGCGTTGCCCCTTCCAATGGTTTGGGGACATTTTTCCTGCGGAGAGTTCGTCACTCTAGCACGCCATCATCGAGCGCGGCTTCTCGCTGCCTGACCAGCTGCCGAGCTGCGCGGTACTCGGGTGAGCCAGGGGTTAATGCGTGGAGTAAGTAACGGAGCATCAGATCCTTTTCATCGTCCGAGGTCTCATCCTTCTGCTTGATGGCGGCCAAGACCTGCATTCGAGTGGCCTCAGTCATCTTGCCGTAGTGAGCTTCCGTGATGACCATGCTCTCGTGCCCGAGGTTCAGTGACCAGGCCTTACGCTCTTCAGAGCGGGTGCAGATCTGATCGCCCAGCGCTTTGAGGCAATGGCGCGCTGAATGGGGCGAGTAGGACTGCCCAACGCCTGTGCTTGCGATGCGAAAGGCCTTATTGACCGCCCCTGACGTTTCTAGGATCGGAAGAGGTGCCGGGCTGGTTTTGGGCGTCGAGAGATACTTACTGTCAGGAAACAGAGCATCCTCTCCGCCAAAGCCATTGCTTTCCAGTTCCCGTTTCCATTCCACCACGACGAGACTGATCTCGCTAGGCACCGGAAACCATCGGACGGTGAAGCTTTTTCCATTCTTCGCCCGCATTTCGCGAGCATCTTGCACCGCTGTCTCTGCCTCGCAATCAATGTGTTTGAGACGCATGCTGGAAAGAGCTGCCGCTCGCAGACCAGTAAGAAACGCGCAGGCGACGATTGCGCGGTCCCGGCGTTGGGCAAGCGTGAGGCTTGGCATGGATTGCACCATCGCCTGAGCCTCTTCTACGGACGGGTAGAGCTTGTCTGGTCGCGCCAAGGCCCTAGCCATCTTCTGCCTTGGTAGGTCGAAGTAGTCGGGCAAGGTGACGCCAAGCCGCCGATATCCCTCCTGCTTGGTTAGCCATTTTACGAATGCTGCCAGATGAGAGGCCCGATGGCGAATAGTGGATGCACTGAGGCCTGATGTGATCCCCGAAAACGCCCCCGTTTTTGATTAGAGTTTTCCGCAGAGAAACCCTGGCTGGGAGAGGAGCGGAAACGCATGAAGGCATCGAAGTTCACGGACGCGCAGAAGGCGTTCATCATCAAGCAGGCGGAGGACGGCACCTCGGTGGCCGAGGTCTGCCGCAAGGCCGGGATCAGCACGGCGACATTTTTCAACTGGAAGAAAAAATATGCTGGCCTGATGCCATCCGAGATGAAACGGCTCAGGGAACTCGAGCAGGAGAACGCGCGTCTGAAGAAGATCGTCGCGGATCTCGCGCTCGACAAGGAAATGCTGCAGGACGTCATTAAGCGAAAGCTTTGAGGCCTGCCCGGAAAAGGTCGCTGGTCGACGGGATGCGGGCGGATTGGCAGGTGTCGATCCGCCGGGCCTGCGAGGTGATCCGGTTCGATCCGAGAACCTATCGCTACAAATCCCGCCGGCCTGGGCAGGCCGCTTTGGAACAGCGGATACGAGAGATTTGCCAGACGCGCGTGCGCTTCGGCTACAGGCGCGTGCATGTGCTGCTGCGCCGGGAGGGCTGGGAGATCAACGCCAAGAAGACCTATCGCATTTACAAGGAGTTGGGTATGCAACTTCGGAGCAAGACACCTAAGCGCCGGGTGAAGGCCAAGCTGCGGGATGACCGCAAGGAGGCTGTCAGCCCCAATGACGTCTGGGCTATGGACTTTGTTCATGATCAGCTGGCTACAGGCTGGAAACTTCGGGTTCTGACGGTCGTCGACACCTTCTCACGCTATGTCCCGGTGCTTGATGCTCGGTTCACATATCGCGGGGAGGACGTGGTCGCGACGCTTGAGCAAGTATGCAAGCGCACCGGCTACCCAGCCACCATCCGTGTTGACCAGGGCAGCGAGTTCATCTCCAAGGATATGGACCTTTGGGCCTATGCCAACGACGTGACATTGGACTTCTCCCGTCCGGGCAAACCTACCGACAACGCCTTCATCGAGGCGTTCAATGGCCGGTTCCGGGCGGAGTGCCTGAACGCGCACTGGTTCATGAGCCTTGAAGATGCAGCCGAAAAGTTGGAGGCTTGGCGTAGAGACTACAATGAAGAACGCCCGCACGGGGCTATCGGGAACAAGGTCCCGGCAGACCTGATGAAATCAGTTCACGACACCAGCCCGTGAACCTGATGGAACCGCGGAAATTCTAACAACGGCCGAGGGCACGTTGGGTAGCACATCAACAGGGCGATTCTGTGGGGCAGTTTGTAGGGCAAAAAGTGGGGCAAACTGTCGGCTGAACGAATCTGAAATCGAGCAAAAACAACAACTTCAGATACTTGGGTGCATTTTCCTTGACGTAAATGGTGCCGGGGGCGGCCCCTCATTGGGGGCTTAAGCATTTGTAATAAAGACGGAAAAGGTATGTGGTTTTTCCGTGTACCCCTAGGTGTACCCCGCATCGGGATTTTACCTCGGGTTCGATGTCAGCTAACGCTGAATTGAGAATGTACTGCAGGGCGCAAAACCGGATCTAATTCTGTCCCGCGAAAGGGAGGGCGCAACAGCCTCTCCCACTTCGCCCTGACGGTATGCGTATTTCGCCAGCGTACGCAAGACTTATAGATGCGCCGAATTTGTAGCGGACTCCCAAAGATTACAGGCACTATCAAAAGTCATATCGATCAGATCAGGAACGCATTCTGGTCTGGCGGGGCCTCCAACCCGCTCTCCGTGTGATCGAACAGCTGACCTTCCTCATGTTCATTGAGCGGCTTGACGATCTGCACACCGTCGACGAAAGCAAATCCGAAGACCTGGGAACCTCCACGTCCCGCAGCATTTTCTCTGCAGGCACGGAGGACAAAGGCGAGCCCTTTGAGACCTGCGCGGGTCCCGCTCCTAGCACTTCTAGGCCCGCGAGATGATGCGTATCGTTGACGAGCATAATTCCACATTAACCGGTGTCGTGCCATGTGCGGACGGCAGCTCTGCGCAGATAGTGACCTTTGCAAAGTAGCAGAAGCTAGCCAGTCTCGAATACGTGACCGGCCCAAAGCCGACCTTATCAATTTGATCGGATGCCGCATCGCTGAAGCGGCCGTTGATTGCAATAGATCAGGCAAAGCATCGACCGCGCGAATTTAGGCTGCAGCGGTTTGATTGGTTTCTCTGACCAGTCTGATTATCTCGGCCGATTGAGTTTCACTGAAAACACCCATAATCCCCATGTCATCCAGGTCAGTGAACGGACTCTCATAGAAGGTCTTGGGGTCCAAAACGCCATTTTCGCAAAGGCTGTTGATGATTAGATCGATGAATTCTGTTTGGTTCGCCGAAAGTTGGTTGGCTGCCGCGAAATCGCTGAACAAGGCTTTCGCTGCGGCTCGATCAAGCCCCGTAAGCGACCGCAGAAACACTCCGAGACCACCTTCATTCTGCAGGCCATCCAGAACGTCATGGTCGGCTACGCCTTCATCAATCAGCATACGTTCTAGCTCCTGAAGATCGGCGGGCGTAAGTTGTTCGCCGCGCCGAATTTTTTGGAGAGCGATGTGGTCAGAATGGGCTTCGATGAATTTCCGTGTCTTGGTTTTGAAACGCACCTTATCCACGCCGCTTCCCACTTCGGGCAAGTCGATAGTGGTTGAGGTGCCGATGCTGTCTTCAAAATCCGTGATAACGTTTTTTCGTTCCTTCGGCTGGATTAGCTCTGCCAAGTTGCGGAAGCGTCGCCGGACGTCTTCTAGGATTTCAACATTGATATCCTGCCAAAACTCATCAGTTTGGATCGCCAATACGAGCTCAAGCTCTTGGGTCACTGCCGGAACATTCGAAAGGCTTTCCAAGGCGGAAGCAAAGGACACGATCCGTCTTTGAAGATTGGCGAATGCCGCGTCACCGCGAAGTAGAAGTAGTTGGGCATTTAGCACCAATAGATCGAACTGCTTTGCTGCGAGTCGGCCGTCTTCGAAAGCTGTAGGAAGACCGGCAACTTCTTCAATCAAAGCTAGACGTGCATCGAGGTCCAAAGTGTCCCAAGCTTCGGCGCTTTGAAATCGTTCGACCGGTCGGCGCGCTTGACGTACGATGAAGTTCTCTAAGTTCATGCCGAGAACTTCCTGATGCAAACGGTCCTTAATGTCGGCAGCCAAGGGGCTTTCGTTCCCGGCTTCGTCCAAAGCGCTAATCAACTCGACACGCGACACAAACAACCGTTCGCCAATTGGTCGCGCAGTAGGGCTATCTGTGATTTTCGGGTTCTCGTTGAAGAACTCTAAGTTTTGGCAGAAGTCAAAGATGATGAACTCTTGTTTGTCTTGCCCTGGCCCGAACAGATCCTCGCAAGTTCGGGTGCCTCTACCAACCATTTGCCAGAACTTCGTTTTAGAACGAACAATCTTGAAAAAAACGAGATTCACGACCTCGGGCACATCAATGCCTGTGTCCAACATATCGACAGAGACCGCGATATGGGGGGCTTCCTCCGCTTCTGAGAAATCGTCGATCAACGATTGCGCATAGGTGACACTGTAGTCGATGAGACGTGCAAACTGACCCATGTAATGTGGGTAGTTGGCATCGAAGCGCTCGACAATGAACTTCGCATGATCGCTGTTTTTAGCGAAAATGATTGTCTTTCCAAGCCTGTCGCCTCCGGCGACTTTGATGCCGTTGGTCATTAGATGCTCAAGGACTTTGTCCACTGTATCCTTGTTGAACAGCCAGCGGTTCAAGTCAGCCGCCTCCACCCGATCAGGAACCGCGCCCTCATCATCCCACTCGATTGCGTCCCACTCGGCTTTTTCTTCGTCAGAAAGGCTGTCGTAGTCGATACCGTCACGTTGGAACTTCAAAGGGACCGAGATCGATCTAGGCGGTACGAGATATTCATCCGCCACCGCATCCTCTAAGTCATAACTGTCGGTTGGTATTCCGCGTTCCAGCTCAAAGAGCGAGTATGTGTCTCGGTCAATCTCTTCGCGCGGCGTCGCCGTGAGGCCGACCAAGAGTCCATCAAAATAGTCGAAGATGGCACGGTACTTCCGATAGACAGAACGGTGCGCTTCGTCGATCACGATCAAGTCAAAGTGGCCGGGGCCAAACTGCTTTTCACCGCCTTTGACGTCGTCGATCAACCCCAACATCGTGGGATAGGTCGATAGACAAATACGAGCACCAGAATGATCGTTCCTGGCCGGGTCATGATTCTTCAGCAGGTTTGCACTTGCCGCCGTCGGCAAGTGTGTCTTGAAGGCATTGTGTGCCTGTTTCACCAGAGCAACGCGATCCGCGAGGAAGAGCACACGCCGCACCCAATTGGCGCGCATGAGCTGGTCGATAAGCGCGATGACCGTTCGCGTCTTGCCACTGCCAGTCGCCATTACAAGCAAGGCCTTCCGCTGTCGGTCTCGTTCAAAAGCCTCGCCTACCCGGCGAATGGCTCGCTGTTGGTAAAAGCGCCCAGCAATACCCTGGTCTACGGACACCCCATCTAACGATTTTCTGGTGCCTCTACGTTGGTGAAGCAGGACGAGTTCATCCCTTTTCAGGAAGCCCGATACACGACGCGGGGGGTACATCTGGTCGTCCCAGAGCCAATGTTCATAGCCGTTCGTCGTGAAAATCACCGGACGGCGCCCATACATCGTTTCAAGACAATCGGCGTAAAGCTTGGCTTGCTGCTGCCCTATCCGGCTGTCCTTCATGGTTCGTTTCGCTTCGACCAAGGCGAGTGGCTTGGCATCGTTTCCCCAAAGCACATAATCGACAAGGCCTTCACCTTTGTCATTAGGCATACCTGATACCGGAAATTCACGGTCGCGCTCCTGGTCGAGCGGCCACCCAGCCTCGTTCAGCAGCAGATCAATGAAAGCATCGCGCGTCGCGGCCTCATTGTAGTCGTGGTCATCTTGTACCGCAGTGTTGGCCTGGCGAATTTCTTTGATTTCCGCCCGCACTTGCGCGAGTTCAGCCTCGAGCCTCTTTCGACCCTCCTCAGATGCGAGCGCGGCGGCTTCAGCGTCCTTTAGCGCTTTGGCATGGGCGTCGTGCTTCTCTTTCAATGCCTGGATTTGTGCAACTGTGCTGGCACTAATCGTCAGGGTTTTTTCCAACTTTGAGGCATCGAACTGCAACGAAGAGTCTGGCTTCGCATCCTTTGCATAGGTCCGCGCCATCCAATAGCAGACATGGAACAGCTCACGCACAACAGCGGCGGCGTCCTGAGGCTTGATCGGCTTACCGCTGTCATGCGCCGCCCGGTTGCCATGATCTTTGATAAATCGCGCTTTGGTGACGATAGCCGGGCCAGTGAGTTGGCCGAGCGACGGCTCTGCAATCAATGCCGCTAGAGTGTCCTGGTAGGGCGAGCGCATCGACGGGTCGTTGCGATAAATCCATTTTATCGCTGTTTCCAAGGTCAACCGCGCCCAGAAGCATGCGCCTCGTGGGTCGGATAGTGCCGCACTCTCAGCCTTTTTCGCGTGGGCTAGAAGGTCGGGGAAATCTGCAGTCAAGAAAACGAATTGGGTCATGCTGGCTCATCCGCTCCGAGTTGACGGTCCAGTGCTTGCCGCACCAGGCCCAAGACATATGGCAGGTCCTCGTGGTCCGTTAGCTTGACCTCGGTATTCCCATTGCCCCATCGACCTACATCAGTGACATCGACCGCCATCCCACGCGGATCGTGCAGTTCATAAGGTTCAATGTTGATAGAAATCCTGAGCGCCTTGGCCTGTGGTACGACATCCGCGAAATTTGTTTCGGCCTTGTAAGCAACGTAAATCTTCAGGAACTGTTCACTTACACTCGGGTCCAACGCCATCACTTCGCGACGGAACTGCTCGAAGAGGTCTCTCATCTTGCCCGATGTAAGGTGAGGATGATCTTCGATGGTGTAACCGTTGGCCATTTCAGTCGGGGTACGATAGGTCGCCAGGATTTCGGCGCTCAGAGAAGGTGCGGCCCAAACTTCAGCGGCCTGCTGCGCAAGTCGTTGGGCTCGCGACTTGATCGCAGCTTCGTTCCACGCATCCAACGAACCCAAGCCGTTGTTGACGCGCAAAGGGCTTTCCTTGAAGCCGCCAGCCATGTCGCGCTTCTCAGCGAAACTCTTGTCGCTGTATTCGGAATTATACCCGGTAAGTGTCAGGTTCCCCAACGTGTGAAGCCATTTCTCCTGCACGGCAGCCCAGTCCGATCCAAGGGCGGCTTGCCATTCCGTTGACAGCTTTTCGTTCTGCGGCAGGATGTGCTCAATCGTGTAATCGTCGACCTCGACGCGCTCTTTTCTTCCGAAGTTCTCGAACTTCCGAAGCCAGTAAGTGCGGCTGCGGAAGTTGTAGAGGTCGCGGTCCTGAATGCGCGCGACGAACTCTTCATCACGCGGAAACCGGCGATACGACTTCATGTTGAGCATGTGTGCCTTGACGCTTTCCAGGTAGCGATCTTTTTTCAGCTCTCGGCCAAATGTCGCAAAGGTCTTGTTCAGGGAGTTCGTGGGCACGGAACAGATCGCACGACGGAAGACATAGGCCTCGACCAAGCGGACCACTTCAAGGAAATCGTCAGCGCTCAAAGCGCCCGTCTTATAGTCTTTGTAGACCTCCAGAAGGAATGGGTAGGCGACATCAACTTTCAGCTCTCGCAGATCCCTGAAGCCGAGCGCCAAGGCCTTATCTTTCTCTTGCCCCAGTACGAGCGCCCCGTAGTACTGCGAGAATTCCCAGACCTCCCGCACAAGGTCTTCCACCTCACGGCCACCGCCAATTTGTTCCTGGGAATACGCCTTGTACGCATCGTAGACATCATCAAGCCTAGGGATCGACCCTGTCACGACCGTCAGATAATTCCGCATGAAGCCATCAAAGTGCGAGGCATAGGCTGCCTGACCAAAACCTTCTTCCATGCGCCGCCAGTATTGCTCATAGAGCCGTGTTTGCAGTTTCGGCTCCAACCCCATCAAGACGAAATTGCGGATCAGATCGGCCTGCGACAGCTCCTTGCCCGTCGAGTTCATGCTTTCGAAAATCAGCTGAGGGTTGTCATGTTCCCGGCTGAGCGCCACGTCCACAATCATCAGCTTGGCAAGGCCAGAGCAAACCTCGGACACAGCCGTGTCGTCCTGGTCGAGCCAACGTGAGAACATCTTGAAGTTCTCGGCAACACGCATCGATTGCGGCTCGGGCAGGTCATCACCCGACACCACCGCGTTCAGCGTCGTTCGGTCCGTCTTGGACAATAACAGCTTGAAAGCACGTTCGCCGCTTTCATCCGGGTCCATCAGGTACCGGTTGCGGATCTTCTTGAACGAAAAGCCATCGACCGGCTCCTCGTCGGCCACCTTGCGCGACAGAGCAGAAAGGAGCAGCGTGACCGAGGTCAGGCGCTGCTGGCCGTCGATGACAAGCAGCGGCGCGCGGCTGGACGTGTTGGACAGGCTTTCTTCGATGTAAACGACCGAGCCAAGGAAATGCACGGGGATATGACCACTGCGCCCCGCACGCCGGATATCCTCCCACAACTGCCGACACTCACGCTCGGTCCAGGAATAGGTCCGCTGATAGATCGGAATGACGAACTGCGGCGCGCTGTTGATGAAGTTCAGGAGGTTGGCATCGGTGGCTTTCATGATCAAATTCTCAAATGCATATGGTTAATCAGAATAAATACGATCCGTGTCGATAAGATCGGTGAGATAAGGTGTGAAACCGGCCAAAACGATGGACATCGAAACAAGGTCGCGCATCTCAATGTCACGGATTTTACTGGCCGGATTTCCTGCGTGGCGTATGCCTGGATAGTTTGACGCAAAGCCGTATAGGTTGCCGATAGCCGCCCTAACGGTTTGGTGAGGCCAGGTAGGTAGATGGTGACACATCTGTCCCAGAGAGTCCGGATTAATACCTGGGTATCGCTGCGCAAAGGCTTCAATCAGCTTAAACTGCGCCTCAATGCATTGCCGCATTCTACGATCAGACTTGTTGTCACGAAGATCACGCACAGAGTCCTCAAAATCATTCATCAGACCTGCCAAAGCTTCGTCGGCTATGGCCGCGGCCTTTAACTCTCGGATCAACTTGCTAAAGATGCCCGGAAGCGTGGGGTGAAGGCTGAAAGGACGGCGCAAGTCGTAACGCAGGCTGTACTTCTCGAGGAAACGCTGGACCGTCAGGAAATATTCGTTCGAAAGCTCGTCGCCACCATACTCTTGAAAGACATCAAAAGCGTTCTCTAAGGCTCTTACAATCTGGGCCTCAGTTGTGTCCTGATCAGCAAAAAACTCGGCGAAGTAGATCCATGCCTTTCCCTCGTCACTTGAGGCATTCGCATACGCCTCAAGTCTGTCCTGAAAGCGCTCGAATGCAGCCCTATAGGCCGCGTCTGCTTCAATATCGCCGGGAAGATAGATTTCACCGTTCTCGTCTAAGTCTGACGGCTCAGGGTCACGAGGTTCTACAGGCGATGGGATGCTGTCCCTGAAAAGGTCCATGTAGAAACCTTGATCCAACTCATCTCCGTCACCCAAAGGTTGGAAGAGCTCAGCGATAATTTCGCTTTGAACGCCAAGAAATTCGCCGCGCATCTTACACTTCCCCCCGGAAAGCCGTTGACTGAAGGGAAGCAAAGAGCACGTCGCATGCCGTCAGAGCTGCTGCGTGCTGGGCTTTTTGGGCTTCGATTTCATGAACACGTTCAACAAACGAAACCTGCAGCTCCTTTGGCGGAAGAATGATTTCTGTCTCGCGAATTTGCTTGATGTTCAGGGTGGGCTGCGCAACAAGCCGGACCTCTTTTGTGAAGTAATTTTGTATCCGCTGAGATCGTAGTTGCTCAGCGACAAACCTCGGTTCACATCTGCTGGTGTCGAGGGGAACACGCGCAACCGCGCGAGCAACATTTGCTCCTGCGAACTCTGGAGGAGCGATGATTGTCGTGCCAATCGAACCGACGCAGCCGATTAGCACTTCACCGCCCTTCAATCTTGAACGCCCGTACTCTGCATCAATGCTCGGGGCGATCCGTTTGATTGAATCAAAAGCGACCACCGGGCTCGCTAGATCGGCGACACGAATGATCGGAACCCCTTCGGGGTCGTGAGGGCCAGGCTGTACGACACCATAATTGATGCGGTCATCAGGCAGAACCAGTTCGCTCAGATTGATTTTCTCCCACGCAGCATGGTCAGGAGAGCTTGCCCCAAACATCTCATGAAAGATCGCCTGGCCGAGGGTGCCCAGTTTGTCGAGGGCGCGGGTGCGGAAGCGGCGGAGCGCGTCTGCCTGATCCAGTATTCCCGCAATCCGCCTCTGCTCCTGCAACGGAGGGAGGGGGATTTGTAAAGATCTCAAAGCATCAAGCTTGATGCCCTTCACGGTAGCCCCTGTGGCTTGGTCTTCGAGCGTCTTTGCGTTGGCTAGAAGGGCATGCAGAAGGTATTGGCGGTCGATCCGTTGGCTTGGGATCAGCGCCTTCAGGTCTTGATTGATCGCTAGGTCGATCTCATTGATTGCTGCCTTACCAACCGCCATACGCGTCGGGACGATAATGTTTCCAGCAGGGATAACTTGAGTGGCAGAGTTCGCGACACCCGCTTGCGTTATCCGGTCGATGGTTGAGGCGAGCGATGTGCTTTTGAAGTCCTTCACAGATGCCCAAGGAATATCGCCGTCCCAGTAATCTGGAACCTTCTTGTCCGGCGTGCCGCCGCCTCTGATTTCAACCAACTCACCGAGGGCCACTGAACTCATCCCAGCATCTCCTCCAACCGATCCAGCCCATCGGCAATCTCGGCCTCAATCGCGCGCAGCTCGGCGATGATCTCTTTCGGGGGCTGGTGGTCGACCTCCTTATGCGCCACTTCCTTGTAGCGGTTGAGCGACAGGTCCCATGTGCCCGTGGCCTGAATAACGGCCAGCGGCACCATGAAACTTTGCGCGGTGCGGGGGCGTTCCCCCTCGACCTCCAGCGCGCCCCAACGGGCCAGGATGTCAGGCAGATTGTTCTTGGCGTGCTCTTCCTCGGTCAGCGCCTCGGCGGGCACTGGCCCCAACTTTTCAGACGGCAACAGATCGGTGCGCTTGTCATCCAGGCTCAGCCCGTCCGCCTCCATGTCATAAAACCAGACGTTATCCGTGCCGCCGCTTTCGGTCTTGGTAAAGATCATGATGGCAGTGGACACCCCGGCATAGGGGCGGAACACGCCCGAGGGCAGCTTGATGATCGCATCGAGCTTTTGATCTTCGACGATGATCCGGCGGATGTCCTTGTGCGCCTTGGAGGAGCCAAACAGAACTCCTTCGGGCACAACTACAGCGGCACGGCCACCGGTGCGCATTAGGCGCAGGAAGAGGGCCAGAAACAGCAGTTCCGTTTTCTTGGTCTTCACAACTTTCTGGAGGTCCTTGGCCGTCGCGTCGTAGTCCAGCGACCCCGCGAATGGCGGGTTGGCAAGGATTAAGGAATAAGTGCCCGTGTCGGCCCCATGTTCTTCGGCCAGACTATCGCGGTAAGCTACGTCGGCATTTTCGACCCCGTGCAGAACCATGTTCATCGACCCGATGCGCAGCATGGTCGGGTCAAAATCGAACCCGTGGAACATGCTGTTATGGAAGTGCTGGCGCTGTTCGGGGTTGCGCAGCATTTCCGGGTGGGTTTCGCGCAGAAACTCCCCTGCCGTGACAAGGAAACCGCAGGTGCCCGCTGCAGGATCACAGATCGTGTCCTTGGGCGTAGGAGCCATCAGGCGCACCATCAGCTCGATGATGTGACGCGGCGTGCGGAACTGGCCGTTTTGCCCGGCGCTGGCGATCTTGCCGAGCATGTATTCGTAGACATCGCCCTTGGTGTCCCGGTCATCCATCTGGATGACGTCGAGAAGTCGCATAACCTTGTCGAGAAGAGCCGGGCTGGAAAAACCCAGACGCGCGTCTTTCATGTGGGTTGCGAAGGCTGTTCCTTCCTCCGCCATGGTCCGCATGAAGGGAAAGACGTGCTGATCCATCAGCTTCATCTTCTCGCGGTTTTCGAAGTTGATCAGCCGTTGCCAACGCAGATCGTCGTAAGGACGTTCGATGGTTTCGTCATCTTTTGGATCGTCGCTGACCTTGTAGGTGAAGGTGCCCTCGGGGAAGATGCGCCGCTCCATCTCTGAGCCGAGCATGTTGGCCTTGGCCTCTTCCCGCGTATGGATTTCGTCGAGCCGCTTGATAAAGAGCAGGTAGGTGATCTGTTCGATCACGGAGAGCGGATTGGAGACACCGCCTGACCAGAAGGCATTCCAGATTTGGTCTATTTGAGCGCGGATGTGGCTGGGGAGCACGAGAATTTCCTAACGTTTTTGAGAACAATAGAACACGAAAAGAAGTTGCGCCATCGTGTGAAATTCATAGCGACTAAATTGCCTTATAAATCTCCAAACAGCGTCGACAATCGAGCTGTTCGGTTCTTGAAGCCGCCAGAGGTCCGCTTTGAAGCTTCTTGAAAATTCTTGCTGCGTAGCAGCGAATTGTCGGTTCCGACCGTGCTAACGATCAATGGGAGATCGCGTACTGATTGTAAAGTGTGGTGCGGCAAAATCAAATTCGGAACCGCTCCTCAATGTCAGCTTTTTGCCAACCGCTAGGGTCACGATGTCGGTGTCCCATTGAAGGACCCATCGCTCTTTTATGAGCCGTTCGCTTGGGGGGGCGACACCCCAGCGCCTTGGTGAATGGAATGGGGCATCGGGCCATGTGGCCTGCGTTGCCCCTTCCAATGGTTTGGGGACATTTTTCCTGCGGAGAGTTCGTCACTCTAGCACGCCATCATCGAGCGCGGCTTCTCGCTGCCTGACCAGCTGCCGAGCTGCGCGGTACTCGGGTGAGCCAGGGGTTAATGCGTGGAGTAAGTAACGGAGCATCAGATCCTTTTCATCGTCCGAGGTCTCATCCTTCTGCTTGATGGCGGCCAAGACCTGCATTCGAGTGGCCTCAGTCATCTTGCCGTAGTGAGCTTCCGTGATGACCATGCTCTCGTGCCCGAGGTTCAGTGACCAGGCCTTACGCTCTTCAGAGCGGGTGCAGATCTGATCGCCCAGCGCTTTGAGGCAATGGCGCGCTGAATGGGGCGAGTAGGACTGCCCAACGCCTGTGCTTGCGATGCGAAAGGCCTTATTGACCGCCCCTGACGTTTCTAGGATCGGAAGAGGTGCCGGGCTGGTTTTGGGCGTCGAGAGATACTTACTGTCAGGAAACAGAGCATCCTCTCCGCCAAAGCCATTGCTTTCCAGTTCCCGTTTCCATTCCACCACGACGAGGCTGATCTCGCTAGGCACCGGAAACCATCGGACGGTGAAGCTTTTTCCATTCTTCGCCCGCATTTCGCGAGCATCTTGCACCGCTGTCTCTGCCTCGCAATCAATGTGTTTGAGACGCATGCTGGAAAGAGCTGCCGCTCGCAGACCAGTAAGAAACGCGCAGGCGACGATTGCGCGGTCCCGGCGTTGGGCAAGCGTGAGGCTTGGCATGGATTGCACCATCGCCTGAGCCTCTTCTACGGACGGGTAGAGCTTGTCTGGTCGCGCCAAGGCCCTAGCCATCTTCTGCCTTGGTAGGTCGAAGTAGTCGGGCAAGGTGACGCCAAGCCGCCGATACCCTTCCTGCTTGGTTAGCCATTTTACGAATGCTGCCAGATGAGAGGCCCGATGGCGAATGGTGGATGCACTGAGGCCACCGTCTTCTTGAGGCATCTCGCCCTTCGCCAAGAGCGAAGTCCGGTATTTCCCGACGTCCTTGTCGCGGACCTGAGAGAAGCACCGGCCCTCAATAAAGTCCTCGAAATCGCGGGTGGATGTAAGGTGAGCATCCATGGTTTTCTCGTCATAGCGGCCCGCGTAGAGCTGCCAATCGTGGTTGATCCTATCGTTCATCGAAGGCCATTCCGGGACTCTAAGTGGGGCTTCTGTCCCAATATCAACGGAGTCTTCCTCTTTCCTTTCGTCTATTTTACTGAGGTTGGCATTGGGACTGAGCGCGTTTTTCAATCGCTCATATCCCGTCGCATCCAGTAACTTCATCACCGTTGCACCACACTCTGAACAGGCACCTCCAGCCATCCGACTTTCTCTTTCGGTCTGCCAAAGGTTGATGCTGAGCGGATGAGGAGACACCGCCACCTTGCAGCACAGGCAATAGAATTGATCCAGCCTCAGGTTGTGGCGTCCTTGAGCGCGCCGCGCGGCATGAAACCTGTTCAGTTCCAGGCCATGAAAGAGGTGCGGCCCTTGTCCATGGGAGGGCATGAGCCCAGCGCCGACCCAATTTGAGACGGTGTTGCGACACACATCGAAAAGCTCCATGACGGCGCGAACGTCATAGACGCGGTGTTTCTTCGCCTTGATCTTGTATCGACGGCTCATGTGCGTTTCCTTTCCGGATTCTTGGCTCCATCCTCTGGGGCATAGCGGGGGAGTTTGCGCTCAAACGTCAGGATTTCCTCCAGCCGCCAGCGGGACGTGCCTGCCGAGAGTTTGAAAGGCGCAGGAAAGTGACTGGTCCCTATCCATCGCCATATTGTTTGGCGGCTCACCCGAAAGCGGCGCGCAACGTCTTCGTCTGTCAGGTAGGCGGTAGAAGCACTCCCACCTGACACCGGCTGTTTGACGGCGGCTTTCTGATTTGCCTCGCGCCGAATTCGTTTTGCAGGTTTCTGCTTTGCTTCAGTCGGATGTGGGGGCTGATGGGGAGGAGAGCCAGCTTCTAAACTCTCGAACAGATCCGGCGTACTCTCGGGATGCATTTCGTCAGCATTTGACATCATGCACCTCCTTGCGACGGATCGAAGGAGGGATGGCCTCTGACATCCGAAGGGGAGTTGTCTTAGGTTCGTAGGCAATACTTGCGCCGCCCATGGCGCATTGGGTCGAGCACTTCATCGCGCGTCCAGCCAGGCTTGAACAACTGCTGCACGCCAGCCTACTGCGCGTTTGCTCAGCTTGACTGAAGGCGGAAACGTGCCCTCGCTCATCATAGCGTAGAGGGTGCTGCGTGAAAGGCCGGTCAAAGCCATCACGTCTTTACATCTCAGAATGCGGTCTGGGGAGGTCATAACCATCTCCTATATTTTGCCAGTAGCGACAGGAGGAGATGATCTGACAAGATGCACGCTTCCTCCCGCCAAGCGGGGTGTCCACGGAGGGACGGGAAACGACACATCTTGCGTCTATTTCATGATCGGATACTAACCCTGCGATTTAAGCCCGACAAGATCCTTTTGTATCTATTGGACAAGTGTAGAATATTTTGCATCCTACTCCGTCTGACGCTGTCCAGAGCCGTCAGCGAGCTCCTGCAAATACTTTGCCCACCACGTCGCAATTTGGACCCTCTCGTCCCAATGGGCACCGCGTGCATAGGCTTTACGAATCTCATTTCTCTCTACGTGAGCGAGTGCGCGTTCGATTGCATCCGCACTCCAGAGACCAGATTCGTTTGCCACGGTGGAGAAGGTTGCCCGGAAGCCATGGGCGGTCATGTCGTCCCCGCTATAGCCTATTCGACGCAGAGCCGCGTTCAGGGTATTTTCGCTCATGCAGCGTTTCGAAGATCGGATAGAGGGGAACAGCAACTCGCCCCAACCGGTCAGAGTTTGCAATTCGTTCAGCTTGCCCAGCGCCTCTGGCGCCAATGGCACCATGTGCGGGCGGCGCATTTTGGAGCGATGAGCCGGGACCGTCCAAATCGCTTTTCCAGATCTATCTCGGCCCATTCGGCCATGCGCAATTCGCCGGGACGCAAAGCGGTCATCGCCAAGAGCTGGAGGGCAATGCGCGTGGTCGGTTGACCGTCAAAGCCTTCAATCGCGCGCATCAGCCCGCCCACCTGTTCAGGGTTGATGAGGGCGGAGCGGTGTTTGACCGGAGCACGGGTCAGGGCATCCTTGAGACCGAAGGTCGGATCATTCTCGATCAATCCTTGGGCAATGGCGTAGCGAAAGACTTGTCCGGCAGCGGACCGCATGCGCAGGGCGGATTCGTTGCGGCCCTTCGCTTCCATCTTCCGCAGAGGGACCAAGACATCCCGCGCGGTTATCTGGCTGATTGGATACTTCCCCAAATCGGCGCAGAGGAGCGAATGCAGCCACTCCGTCTTGACGAGGGTGGAGGCAGATTTGCCTTCCAGTCGCTTTTTCTCCAGCAGGGCGTCTGCAAGTTTGCTGAAGGTTTCCCGGTGCTCGGCCTCTTTGGCGGCCTGTTCCCGCTTGCGCTCGAAGGACGGATCTTTGCCCTCTGCGAGCACCTTGCGCGCCGCGTCCCGCTTGTCCCGTGCTTGCTTGAGGCTCAGGTCCGGGTACTTGCCGAAGGACAGAAGCTTTTCCTTGTCCATCCAGCGGTACTTGAAACGCCAGAGTTTGGAGCCGCCCGGATTGATCAAGAGGAACAAGCCATCAAAGTCGGCCTGCTTGTAGGGCTTTTCTTTCGGCTTCAGCGCGCGGATCTTGGCATCGCTCAGAACAGGCATCTGGGGGTACCTTCATTTCACGACCTCGGCTGTACCCCAACCCATACCCCCATTCAGGGTAGAATGAGCGGGACCGCTCCGGACAATCTCGGACAAAGGGTCCGATATTCTCGACGGAATTCAGGCTATTAGAAGAAGCTACAGGCCACAACTGGAAGTGATTGTGGTGCCCGGGGGCGGAGGGTTATCTCCGTTTTGTTCCCGTTACAGGCACTTCTTCAGCTGGTAGCCCCAGCAAAACAATGGCTATCCAAGGTTGCAGGTGCAGGTCAACAGGCGCGGCGTGGTCTACGCTGTGGTCTACGGTTTACACTACACGTCGCACCTGGTGAGTGACCCTGTGAGGGCAGGAAGCATTGTCCACCCGTAACCCTTGCTTTTGTTCCGAGTCGAGGCTCAGGCTTTCGCTTCAGCTCATATTCGCGTTCAGGGGAGCCGTCGCTTCTGCTTGAGGCTTACTGCCTGCCGGACCCGAAGCTCCCTGTTCTCTACTGGTTGCTCGACATAGCTGGGCAGATCACGGAAGAATGCGCCGTCGGCCCGAAGTTCTGGGAGGATTACAGAACACAGAAGCTCAAGGTCGGCTTCATGTGACGCCTTCAGGCTGGCGCTCTGGATAAGAGTTTGGGTGACATCGCATTCAGGTGTAGAGAACATCTCCTCCTCGCCCATCATATAAAAGCCGTCGTGAATGATGGTCGGCAACAGAGTGTTCATAGCCCAGTCCTGAAACTCTCGGACTTCAGGCTCTTCACTCAGGAAGGCGAGTTTGTAGACACCAGCCTCACTAATCACTACAGGCGTCTGCGCGTTGGTGACCCCTGATTGAGATGACATTACCGACCACTCCGACTGTTGCAGTACAAGGGTCTGAGGATCGTTCCGAAGAAATAGACCCAACGCAGCATATACCTCGTCAGCCAGAAACCAAGCTTGGTCGCCTATGGAGATCACACTGAGGTCACCAAGGAGGTTGGAGAAGATGGTTTTGTTCTGAGACATGTTGGTCCTTTCCTATATTCGGATAATGAAACGCCACAACGCTCAATCCAGTGATCCCAAGGGGAGCCTGAGTTCGAACGTCGATGACGCTATGTGGTGGTTCTTGAAAAAGCTCAGTCCGGTGCATGGTGCGACTGCGCGACCTGTCCGTGGCTCATTCTATGGTGGCACCCAACTCCTGAGAGGCGGGCACCACGAAGCAAAGTCAGGGCATTGCACCGCATTCGCCCCCGCCAGGGGGGGGAACCGCGCTTGCTCTTACATCTGTAGGCCGTTCAGATTTTTGACCCCAAAACCTTCCCGGTCAGGCTGCCGCGCAGACGACAGGTTCAAAGACGGCCTGCAATGCGTCATAGCCGCGTCCACCGCTGACGTTGACGTCCATCAGCCCAAGGCTCTCGATGGCAGCCTTGAAGTCGCGGTGCTTGCGGATGGAGCGGTTGAAGTTGGAGCGGTCTTTCTCGCCGATGTGGTCCATGATTGCAGAGAACATTATTGGCTCACCACATCGCTCGCTTTGTTGACGCTTCACGAACTCGACTGCTTGTTTCACCCTGCCGGACAGTGGCTTGTGACGAGGTCGCCAACTGGTTAGCTGACATCCAGGAAACCACTGCGGCAAGGCTTCTGACAACCCATACCGCCGCCCAGCGATGATATAGGCGCTGCACGGGAGACATTTCCCCGCATCAAAGCCTCGAACAGAGCCTCGCCCTACAGCCTGAATGACCCCGTGGCCCAACTCTCCCAGCTCAATCTGTTTGATGAGTTCGGCGGGCGGGTGGTCAGCCACGGACCTACCTGAGCTGGCACAAGCCAAACCGAGGAGCTGGCTGTCAGGAAGGTGCAGCAGTCCAGCCAAGACCACATTCGGCACATCCTTGAAGGCGTTGGTAGCTTGATGCGTCCCCCAGTGCAGGAAATTCACCTGGGAAAGATCGGCCCTCTCGACGTAACGCTGGATCAGCCCAACCGGATCAATGCCAGCCTGCGCCTTGTGATGGACGATCAGCCAGGGGTCATCGGGCTTGGTGTCGATGATGGTGGCAACCTCGCGGGCAAGCTGATCACCGTTGCGCCTCCAACCATCCTTGCCGCCCCCTTGGTCCATCAGGTGGATCTGCAATGGGGCATAGTCCTTAGGTGCCGAACTCAAGCGAACCAGACCACCCCTATGGGTCTCCCAGGCGCTGTAAGTGTGACGAACCCGTCCTGATGCGTCGAGGACAAGGAGCGGTGCAATGTCTGCAGGCAGTGCGTCTCGGATGTTGAGCGCTATGGCCTGGTTTCCGTATGTCCGGTAAATCCGTGCTGCTCGACCAGCCAAGGCCTTGAGCTTGTCCAGCTGTTCCCGGAAGTCCTTCGCAGCAGATATCTCAAATGTGGAGATCGCAAACAAAGCCTCCAGCGCTGGCATCTGAAAGATTTGACCAGGTGGTGACGTAGCCAAATCGAACTGAAGAGCCTGGACCTGATCCGCAAGGACGGGATTGATCCTACGCAGAGGCGACAGCATGGCAGCCAGTTCATCAGCGGACACAGTGATGACCTTACCCGGCTCGATGGTCTCATCCCAGACCCGTACCGCACGAGCTTGGCTCAAGTAGTAAAACTCTCTGACCTCTGACAGGCGACGACCAGCGCAACGCTTTGCGAGCATCTGCTGCGTGGTGAAGAGAACCTGCGCCGCATCAATATCTGTGGCAGAGAGATTGGAGACCTGGTCATCCGAACAGAAGACTGCGAAGTCCGCCTCATCCAGTTCGGCTTCATCTACCAGTCGTTGGATCTCATCCAATTGGGACAAGCAGACCAAGACGCCGACATCAAGATGATCAGGACTTGCCACGACCCGCCGCAGAAAGTGGATCAGCGCTGTAGTCTTCCCCATTCCGGGGTCGAGACTGCTGAGCTGGATAGTGGGGGCGCATGACCCGTCAGCCATATCGCACAAGGTTCCAACAACATCAGCCAGGGCTTCAAGCTGTGGCTCGGTTGTGGTCATGCCTCGCGCTTGGAGCGTGCCTTTGAGATCGGCGAGGACCTGGTTTGACAACGACGACGTGGTCGAACTGGTACAACTACCCTTAGGGCTTATTGAAGTTTGTACCACTTCAGTCGAAGCATCAGTGGCAGGCATCAGCGGAAGTTCAAGCTGGCGGGGGATGTATTGCGTCTGGCCATACGCGTATTCGGTGAACGAAGTAAATTCCATGGAGGGTCCTCATCGCAGATCGAAGCCCAGCGCCGTACTCTGCTGCGGCAGGCACTGCGTTGACACTTCGGTTACTCTAATGGTGGGACCCAATTGGCCGGGCAGCATGCCCCCGTGATCAAATTGGCAACCGTTGGGAGGGCGACACGAAGTCAGTCTGCGGTCAAGATTTCGACGAGATTATCAAGCTGAGCCTTATCCTTGCGCCAGCCAACAGCATGATTGTCCAAAAGGCTCCAGAATTCAGGACCGTGGTCATGGTGTTTCAAATGCGCCAGTTCATGGATAAGAACGTAGTCAATGCAAGGCCGTGGTGCCTTGACCAGGTGCGTATTCACGATGATCTCGCCCGATGGCGAGCAACTACCCCACTGCCGCTTCATTTCCAGCAGCCGCAATGCTGGAACCTGCCGAACCCAAGGCAAGCTTTTTGACACTTGCTCCAACCGGCGGGCCAAGTAGTCACGGCCTCGCACTTTGTACCAGGCACGGACACGAGCGCGAATGTCTTCGGATGTTTGTCGCTGCGTCTCCACCTGCAGTCGGCTGCCCACAAGGCTGGCGGGCTTCGGCGGTCCATCCACTGGAATAACCTTGAGCACATAGCGGCGGCCAAGATAGAGAACCTGCTCCCCGGAAACGTACTCCTTGGGCATCCGGTGCTTATGACGCTCTCGCGCTTCCTGCACATGTTTGATCACCCATCGCGCCCGGCGTTGGACAGCTTCCGCAATGCGACACTCCGAAAAACCTGGTGGGGCTTCGACGCTAACACTCCCGTCGGGGTCGACGTGTATCGCAACCTTCGAGGTCCGCCGCTCGTCCTGACTGACGTCATAGGGGATGCGTTCATCGCCGTATGTCAATACGAGCCGAACCATCCATCAGGCCCTGTTACCGCCCGAACGGACGATGGCAACAAGTTGCCCAACCAGCATTTCCGCTTGGTCCAGCCCTCCGAACTTCTGGAAGTAGCGCGGCAACAGCGACTTAGAAATCGCGGCTTCGATGTTGGCTGGGTTGATCGAGTGCGCTTGGACAGCCTCACTTACTACTTGGTCTATGTGAAAGGCTTCCTGCACCAGCATCTCTTGATCGAGGAGTTGGTCAGTTCCCAAACCTTTGGCCTCCAGCAACGCGCCATAAAATGCTTGCGCCCGATAATTCCCGGAGAAACTGTCAGGTAGACCCGGCGTTGCCCTGTTGGACACCTGTTGCTCCAAGTCCTTGAACATCACATACTGCTTGTGGGGGTGATCGAACATCGCTTCTGCGGCCTTGATGGCGTCCTTCAGCAAGTCCGAAAAAACCTTCTGAGCATAGGGATCGTCGATCAGCTCCTGTTCAATCGTCTTGCGGATGCGGGTCTTGATGACATCGGCTTCGGTGCGTGTCTTCTCGTCAGACCAGTCCTCAGGTGAACCTGCTTGTCCAAGGTCTACCACCCGGATGAAGCCTTCCGGCTCAACGATATCCTGGCCGATCACATGCTTGTCCACGAGCTGCCTGATCTGCTGTTCGTACTGGGAAAAGTCCACAGTCTCGCCTGCATCCTGACGGGCCTGGGTGCGGATCTCGGTGAAGAACTTCAGGTCCCTCTTGTAGGTGGCGATCACTGCCTCGTCGAAAGAGCTGTCCTCGTAGAAACTCCGTGAGGCCAAGGCAAGCTTCAAGCACATCCCGAACTCGGTGAGCGCTTCGTAGAAGTCCTCCCGGATCTTTTGGCTCAGGTCGATGCTGTGGCCGGTGCCGTCATCTTCCATGCGGGGAACCAGCACACGGCGGAACTGCTCCCGGTCTTTCTTGTTTTCCACCTCCGCGAACAGGGACCACAGACGGTCATGCCGTGAAGGCAAGCGCTTGTACTCAACGGATACTTCCTCGAAGGTGCCTTTTAGATCGTCGATGTCATACCCCGCCTGCGTCTTCGCGGCGAGATTCTGGTAGTCCTTGATGGAAGTGTCCAGCTCAGCCAGGATGCCGCGATAGTCGATCAGATATCCGAACTGTTTGTCCTCGTGCAGCCTGTTCACACGAGCAATCGCCTGCAAGAGATTGTGACCCTTGATGAGCTTGTCGATGTACAGAACCGCATTGCGTGGCTCATCGAACCCCGTCAGCAGCTTGTCGACCACGATCAAGATATCCGGGTCACCATCAGTGCCGAAATCGGAGATAACAGCAGTCTCGTAGGCCTCCGCATCCTTCCCGACGGTTTTTTCCCACCACGCCTGCACTTCCGGGGTCTTGCGGTCGTCCGTGTCGTCATGCCCCTCACGGGTATCTGGTGGCGAAATCACGACTGCGCTGGACACCAAGCCCGTCGCGTCAAGCGCTTCCTTATAGCGGATGGCCGACAGTTTGCTGTCCGTGGCCAGCTGCGCTTTGAGGCCGGGGCAGTGCTGCTTGAAATGTTCGTTGAAATGCGTGGCGATATCCAGCGCGATCCGGTCTATCCGGTCTTCGGCACCATAGATCTGTCCCCGGCTGGAATATTTCTTCTTCAGGTCCGACTTCTGCTTGTCGGTCATGCTCTGGGTGAAGGTATCGAACCATGCATCAATCGCCGCGTCATTCACGTCCAGCAGCGGCTTGCGCTCCTCGTAGACCAGCGGTGTGACCGCCCCGTCTGCAATCGCATCGCTCATGGTATAGGCGTGGAGGATCGGCCCAAATTTGTTGCGGGTCTTGTCTTTCTTCAGTAGGGGGGTCCCCGTGAAGGCAATAAAGGCGGCGTTGGGCAGCGCCTGCCGCATCCGCTCATGGTTCTCGCCGCCCTGGCTGCGATGTCCTTCATCGACCAGCACTATCAGCTTGTCGGAGGTGTTCTTGCACTCCGGGTATTTGGTGGCGGAGTTGAACTTCTGCAGTAGCGTAAAAATGATACGCTCGTTACCGTGGCCAATCCGTTGCGCCAGGTCTTCTCCGGACTGAACCTTGGCGTTTTCCCCGTCCTTTTTGGTTGCGACCACAGACCCAAAGGCCCCGCCGGTAAGGAAGGTCCTGGCAAGCTGTTTCTCCAGATCGACACGGTCGGTGACGATGATCAACCGGCAGTCTGCCAGCTCCGGGTCCGTCAGCAGAGCCTTGGCGAGGAACACCATCAGGTTGCTCTTGCCGGAGCCGGTGGTGTGCCAGATCACGCCGCCCTTGCGGCTACCGTCTTCGCTCTTGTTGGCCACTTGGGCCAGAATAGCCTTCGTTCCCTGCACCTGCTGATACCGTGCAACGATCTTGCCGATCTTGCTGTCGAAGAAGATGAAGCGCCGGGTGAGATCCAGCAGACGATCCGGGCGCAGCAGGCTGACGATTAGCCGGTCCTGCTCGGTCAGCATCAGCTTGCCGCTGTGCAGTTCCTCGAACTCATTTCTCGCCCAGGCCGGACGGTCAGCGAACAGTGCATCAATCTGAGTGGCCGTCAGCGGCTTGGACTTGAGCGCCTGCATGTCAGCCTCGGCGATCTCCTCCTCGTGCCAAGTCGACCAGAACTTCTTGTCGGTGCCGGTGGTGCCATACCGCCCGCCGGAGCCTGATATCGACAACAGCAGCTGCGAGTAGACATAGAGCGCGGGGATGCCGCCTTCCTTCTGGTTACGATTGTGCTGGCTGATGCCTTCCTCGACCATGGCCGTTTCCTTGGTCGCATGGGTCGGGCGCTTGGCCTCGATCACGGCCAGCGGGATGCCGTTGACGAAGCACACGAGATCAGGCCGGTAGTGGTCGTTACCCTGGGCGCGTTGGACGCTGAACTCCTCACTGACATAGAAGCTGTTGTCCTGCGGCGTGTTCCAGTTGATCAGAGGCACCGTGACCGATGTCTTCTGCCCGTCCACGAACTCGGTAACTGTCACACCAAGCGTCAGCTTCTTATAGGTCGCCTCATTGGCATAGCGCAGCCCCTCGCTGAGACCGGTGACCGTGATCTCCTTCAGGACCTGAGCGATGCCCGCGTCGGACAGTGGATAGCGTTGACCCTTGAACGCAAATCGATGCGCTTTCAGGTACTGCCGCAGCACAGGTTCCAGCAACACCGCGCGGGTCGATCCGCGCAGACCCAAGGCTGATGCAGGGGACAGGTAGGTCCAGCCCATCGCTATCAGCATGTGCAACGCTGGGAGCTTGGAGGCTGCTTCTTCGCGGGTGTCGGGGATCTGTTGGCTCATGAGAAAAGGCCTGTGCTGAAATCAATGGGCTGATCATGCAAGATCATCTGTTCCGGTCAACCACTTAGGCGGGAGCGGAGTGGTCGCACCTCGCCCGCGCCAACTTCAGCGTCAACCTGTGACCCGGCGTTTTCCAGTCAGGAGCTGTTGCATCAACGCTTTCTTCTCGGCACGGAGCTTTCCAATATTTACACACATAGACGAGATATCTTTCCTGGCGACATCAAGCATTTGAACGATCTTGTCTTGTTCCTCCAAGGTCGCGGGAAGCCCAATGACAAGGCGATGCAGATCACCCAAAGTGATGCCTTTGACTGTACTTCCAGTGCCGAGAGCTTCCAACTTTGGCTGTACCATTTGCATGAAGTGGAAAAGATAATCGTTCCGGACATCTGGCCCGGGGATGATCGCCTTCAAGTCCTGGTTGATAGCCATCCCTTTGCCCAGTTGAACGGCAGCGCCAACTGCCATTCTCGTAGCGACAACAATAGTGCCCTTAGGGAAGTAATTGGCTGCACTGCTGTTCAAGCCTGATTGAGTGATCGTGTCTTTAGTCTGCTGAAGAACATCAGATTTGAGGTCCTTGACGCTCACCCAAGGAATCTCTCCTCCCCAATATGCGGTGTTACTCTTGTCTGGTGTTCCTCCTCCTCGAATGGCCGAAACCAGGTCCGCCAACCACACTTCACGCCACTCCTGTCCCTCAAACTCTGGGAAGCGGCGTTTGCCAGTCAGCAGGGACTGCATGAGGGCGCGTTTCTGTTTGCGGGCATTGGCCAGCTGCGCCTCGGCTACCTCAATCGCCCGGTCCCAGGTCGACAGGATCTCCACGATCTTGCGTTGCTCAGAGAGTGGGGGCAGATCAAACTCCCACTTGAGCCAACGGTCGAGCTTGAAAATCATTTTCTCGACATGGACGCCAATGCTTGAATGGAAACAGGTCTGTTGAAAGAACACCGTGTGCGCGAGGTAGTTCAAGAACTGAAGGTCAATGTTTCCGTTGCTGTTCAAAACCGAGTACTCGTTGGAAACGACAGAACCGGCCAGCTCTTGAGGCACCAGTCCGCAGGCCCCGTGAACGATCTGACGCTTGGAGATCAGGAAATCACCGCCTTCAACGATGAATTGCGACTTGACTGAGATTTCTCTGCCATCCAGCGTCCCGCGCTCAACCACACCGCCACGAGCACGTTTGACCGTCACCAAACGATAGGCCTCATTGTCAGCCATCTTGATAGGCCTGCGCACTTCCACAAGAAAGCGGGACAATGGAGCGCGTAACCACCCTTCTGGCGTCTTCCCGAGTTTCGGTATTCCGGGCTGGACAGTTGCAGGAAAAGCGCTTGCCTTCGACACGGCGTTCATCAGTAACCCAGCTCCTGCAGATAGCCTTCCATCCGGTCTTCCAGCTCGGCCATTTCGCCCTTCAACTTCATCCGTTCAGCCCGCACGGCCATCAGGTCGATTTCTTCCTCTTCCTCGAATGTGTCCACGTAGCGGGGGATGTTGAGGTTGAAATCGTTCTCGATGATCTCAGCCAGTGTGGCACGGTATGCGTACTTCTCCACCGTCTGCCGCGTCTGATGTGTGGCCACGATCTTCTCGATCAGTGTCATATCCAGCGCGTTCTGGTTGGTGCCTGCCACAAACTCCCGGCTGGCATCGACGAACAACACGCTGTCGTCAGCCTTGTCCTTGCGGAAGACCAAAATCGCCGATGGAATGCCGGTACCGAAGAACAGCTTTTCCGGCAGGCCGATGACGGCGTCCAGCAGGTTGTCCTCAATCAGCTTGTGGCGGATCTTTCCCTCGCTCGATCCGCGGAACAGCACCCCATGTGGCACAACCACGGCCATGCGCCCGGTCTTGGGCTTCAGCGTCTCGATCATGTGCAAGATGAAGGCATAATCGCCCTTGGTCTTGGGCGGGATGCCACGGCGGAAGCGGGCAAACTTGTCGGCTTCTGCGCTCTCGACCCCCCACTTGTCCAGGCTGAAAGGCGGATTGGCGACGACCACGTCAAAATGGCGCAGCATGTCATCCGACGTCCGCAGCTTGGGGTTGCGGATGGTGTCGCCCCATTCGATTTGGTGGTTCTCCTCGCCATGCAGGAAGAGGTTCATCTTGGCCAGCGCCCAGGTGGACCCGATGGCCTCTTGCCCGAACAGCGCATAGGCTTTGCTACCGCCCTCGCGGATCAGCCGCCCGCATTTCATCAACAGCGAGGCGGAGCCACAAGTGGGGTCGCAGATATCGTCACCAGGCTGTGGATCGACCAGCCGCGCCATCAGCTCCGAGACCTCCGCCGGGGTGTAGAACTCGCCCGCCTTCTTGCCCGCTGTGGCCGCAAAGCGCGAGATCAGGTATTCGTAGGCCCCGCCAATGATGTCGAGGTTACCCACTCTCGATGGGCGCAGGTCGAGCGCGGTCTTGGCGAAGTCCTCCAGCAGGTGGCGCAGGATGTCGTTCTTCTGCTCCTCATCACCCAGCTTGTTGGAGTTGAAGCTGATGTCCTGGAAGACGTCGCGCAGCTTGGAGCCGTTGGCCTCTTCGATGGCGTGGAGGGCCTTGTCGATACGTTCTCCGTTGCCGGGTTCGTGGCGACGTCCATGCAGAGCGTCGAAGCTGGCGGTCTCAGGCAGTTTGAAGGTTTCCCGCTCCATCATGGCCGCGACGAGTTCCGGGCTGTCAGGATAATGCGCCGCATAGCTGGCTTTGTGGTCCTTCCAGACGTCGCTGACGTACTTCAGGAACAGCATGGTCAGCACGTAGTCCTTGTAGATGGACGGATCGACCACGCCCCGGAAGGTGTCACATGCGCCCCAGGCGGCCTTGTTGATCTCGGATTGGGTGATCGGGGTCATTTCGGCCCTGCTCCATTTCATCTGCTCTCGACCATATCGAGTAGCGCAAAGCCTTCTCCCCCGCCAGCTTGAACTTCCGCTGATGCCTACCACTGATGCTTCGACTGAAGTGGTACAAACTTCAATAAGCTCTAAAGGTAGTTGTACCAGTTCGACCACGTCGTCGTTGTCAGACCAGGTCCTCGCCGATCTCAAAGCCACGCACAATTTTCCTCTGCCTGACCGGGAAGGTTTTGGGGTCAAAAATCTGAACGGCCTACAGATGTAAGAGCAAGCGCGGTTCCCCCCCCTGGCGGGGGCGAATGCGGTGCAATGCCCTGACTTTGCTTCGTGGTGCCCGCCTCTCAGGAGTTGGGTGCCACCATAGAATGAGCCACGGACAGGTCGCGCAGTCGCACCATGCACCGGACTGAGCTTTTTCAAGAACCACCACATAGCGTCATCGACGTTCGAACTCAGGCTCCCCTTGGGATCACTGGATTGAGCGTTGTGGCGTTTCATTATCCGAATATAGGAAAGGACCAACATGTCTCAGAACAAAACCATCTTCTCCAACCTCCTTGGTGACCTCAGTGTGATCTCCATAGGCGACCAAGCTTGGTTTCTGGCTGACGAGGTATATGCTGCGTTGGGTCTATTTCTTCGGAACGATCCTCAGACCCTTGTACTGCAACAGTCGGAGTGGTCGGTAATGTCATCTCAATCAGGGGTCACCAACGCGCAGACGCCTGTAGTGATTAGTGAGGCTGGTGTCTACAAACTCGCCTTCCTGAGTGAAGAGCCTGAAGTCCGAGAGTTTCAGGACTGGGCTATGAACACTCTGTTGCCGACCATCATTCACGACGGCTTTTATATGATGGGCGAGGAGGAGATGTTCTCTACACCTGAATGCGATGTCACCCAAACTCTTATCCAGAGCGCCAGCCTGAAGGCGTCACATGAAGCCGACCTTGAGCTTCTGTGTTCTGTAATCCTCCCAGAACTTCGGGCCGACGGCGCATTCTTCCGTGATCTGCCCAGCTATGTCGAGCAACCAGTAGAGAACAGGGAGCTTCGGGTCCGGCAGGCAGTAAGCCTCAAGCAGAAGCGACGGCTCCCCTGAACGCGAATATGAGCTGAAGCGAAAGCCTGAGCCTCGACTCGGAACAAAAGCAAGGGTTACGGGTGGACAATGCTTCCTGCCCTCACAGGGTCACTCACCAGGTGCGACGTGTAGTGTAAACCGTAGACCACAGCGTAGACCACGCCGCGCCTGTTGACCTGCACCTGCAACCTTGGATAGCCATTGTTTTGCTGGGGCTACCAGCTGAAGAAGTGCCTGTAACGGGAACAAAACGGAGATAACCCTCCGCCCCCGGGCACCATTACTTCAGCTAACACATTGGTTTTGCTCCAGCTTTTTGCACCTGCAAGGAGCCGTAGACCATGTCGGCTCAGGTGACTGCCTTCATCCACTTCTGCAGAACTTCAACCGGGTAACCAGAACCATACCCGTGGCCGACACCATCAGTCTGCCAGCCCCCGATCTGATCGACGATGTCGGAAGGACACTCAACGGCGCGAAGACGATCCCGCATCGAATGGCGGAAGCTGTGCATAGTGCATCCTTCTGGTGTCATTTGCTTTATCCATTTGTTCAGTGCAGCGCTGGCAGCGTTGGCATTTGTCTGGGGCTTTCTGTTGTAGCGCGGGAAGAGGAAATCGCTTTCAACGACCTCGCTCAGCAAACGCTCTGCAGCCCACTTGGCTTGCCCCTCCAACGGGACGACACGCTCACTGCCCTTGGTTTTCAGACGCCGCCACGGGTGTGGACGCACCCAGGCAACCAGAGAACCATCTGACCGCCGTTCAATGTCCTGTCTCGCCATTCCTGCGGCCTCAGCAAGCCGCATTCCCGTGTCCGACACGAGCGCTACAAGCCACCTCATGTCATCGTCCAGTTGGCGGCACTGGCCCTGAACCACTTTGAGTGCATCCGCTGGGATTGGGTTGCGATCACTTACGCCAGCCTCTCGGTCGTAGTAGACCCCGTTGAAAGGATTGGTCAGGGTCAGGCCAAGCTCACTGGCTGCAAAGTTTGTGACCGCGCGAACGGTCCCAAATATGCGTGTTATACTGCTGCCAGCCAATCCACGTTCGATGAGCGCATCCCTGAACTTGTTGGCATCGGCCTTGGTGAAGGCGTCGAGCTGTTTGTCACCGCAGGCGTCGATGACATAGCCGCAAGATCGTTCCGCTGCGCGGTGGAATGTCTCTGGTCGTCCTTGCCCTTTCAGGCGCAGGTAGATGCCGACAGCTTCGGACAAAAGAACAGATGAAGAGGAAATCTCAGGGGCTGCTGCACTGACCGCGACACGCCCCTCGGACTGCATTCTCAGCATATGCTTACCCGGCAGTTCCACATCCTTTGAGCGGAGGTGATACCAGTACTCATCCAACTGATCGGCGGCTCTTCTGGCCCGCGCTTCAGCGATGCGAGCAGACCGCGTTCGTAATGAGTAGGCAATGCGAGGTGAGGTGTAGTGCTTCTTCAGGTCTTTGGGGATGCGGCGGCTGAAGTAGAAAACGCCATCCTTCACGAAGGTGAACGCAGGCGAAATGGTCTCCGACATGGTCTACGGCTCCTTGCAGGTGCAAAAAGCTGGAGCAAAACCAATGTGTTAGCTGAAGTAATGGTGCCCGGGGGCGGAATCGAACCACCGACACGAGGATTTTCAATCCACTGCTCTACCCCTGAGCTACCCGGGCACGGGAAGGCGTCTCGCCTTGGGTGTGGGCGTTCTATGCCTTGTTCGCGGGAGTGTCCAGAGGCTTTTTCAAGAAAATAACTAATGTTCCGTGGGGGGGAGGTTTTTTTGGTCTTCTAGAGCGTTTTCAAGGTCTTCTTGGTCTTCGCTTGGGACCGCGTAAGCGCCATTGAGCCATTTTGCGAGGTCAAGATCGGCGCAGCGCTTGCTGCAAAACGGGCGAACACTCTGCTGGGTGGGCTTGCCGCAGATGGGGCAGCTCATGAGAGAATCTCCGACAGGGGCAGACGGGCACGTTTGCGTTGCAATTCGAAATGCCCAAGCGTGGTCCAACCGGCTAGGGTTGTTTCTTCGGGATCAGATTTGAAGGCCGTGCGCAGCGCGGTTTCAAAGGCACGGCGGTCTTTCTTGGGCATCGGCGCAGCATCAATCACGATCTGACCGCCCAGCCCCAAACAGCGCAACGCGCGCGGCAGGTTACGTGCACAGGCCATGTTTGCCTTGATCCCCGCAGCGAGCGAAGTGTCACTGCCGGTGTTCACATCCACCGCCACAAGCGCGCGGGTCGGTTCCACATAGAGATAGGCTCCTCCACCAATGGCGATCTTGCCCGACTGAAGCGCTTCCAGCGCATCGAGCACGCCGCAGCGTTCAAAGCCACCGGGTTCCTGCTCGATGTCGGCCGGGGCGGTCCATTCCCGCCATGCCTGCAGATGCGGAGCGTCTCCTTCGTGCAGGACTTCTGATTGGTTCGAGGAATCTTCCAGCACTTGCCGGGCGGCGGTGACCATTGCGGCTATGTCTTCTGCAATCTCGTCGGGGTCGGCGCCGGCGCAGACGGAGCGCAGGATCAGACCGTATTCGACGCCATCCATTTCGGAATGGGCGATTTCAAGCAAGCGGTCGCGCTCATCATCATCGCGGATCGAGCGAGAAATGTTCAAGCCCGGTGCATCAGGCGTCACGATGGCATAGCGGCTCTTGAACAGGAGCTTTTGCGTGACTGGCAGCGCTTTGCCGGGTTCGGCATAGCCAGTGACCTGCACAAGAAGCATCTGACCAGGGGCCAAGCCTTTGACCTGGCGCAGGAACGCAGGGCCGTCTGGAGTGGTGAGAAACATGCCGCCTTGGCCCTTCACAGGGCGGTCTGCGCGGGCGCGGTAAATTGTACCGGGCAAGGGCGCGTCGCCTGCGATCAGGAAATCGTCAAGCACGCCGTCCACCATGCGAGCGGCTGCTTCGCGGCCATTGATATGGTCGAGAATGATCTGGGTGCCCTTCATGACGCTGTGTCCTTATAAAGCGGGTATCCTGCGGTTTGCAGCAATGTGGCGGTCTCCGCCAGTGGCAGGCCGACGATGGCGGTGAACGACCCACTGATCCACGGTATCAGCGCGCCAGCGGGGCCTTGGATTGCGTAGCCGCCCGCCTTTCCTTCCCAGTCACCTGTTGCAAGGTAGGCGTTCAGTTCCTCGTCAGAGAGGCGTTTCATTTTTACCTGGCTCACCACGTCCTTTTGCCAGAGGCGATCTTGCTTGCGCAAAGCCACGGAGGTGATGACACGGTGGCGACGGCCGGAGAGCGCCAGCAGAAATTCTGCGGCCTCACCTGCGTCGCGTGGTTTTCCCATAATGCGCCGCCCCAGTACTACGGTGGTGTCGGCACATAGAACTAGATCTTCGGGGTTCGATGTGACGGCCTCGGCTTTCTGGCGGGTGACACGGGCGCAGTAGTCGCGCGGCAGCTCACCCTTCTGGGGTGTCTCGTCAATGTCGGGGGGGCGGATGTCATCGGGCGTTACACCCAATTGGGCGAGCAGTTCCAGCCGCCGCGGGCTGCCTGAGCCAAGAATAAACGCCATGCCTGAACTCCTGCTGTTTTGCCGCCCTGTCTACGCTGGCAGGCTGCGGCAGAAAACCATGAAACCGAAAGAGGTGCCAAAACAAAAGCCCGGCACCGGGCCGGGCTCTTAACATCAAAAGCGAATCGCGCTTACTTAAAGCGGTAGTTGATCCGTCCTTTGGTGAGGTCATAAGGTGTCATTTCCACCTGGACCCGGTCGCCTGCGAGGACACGAATGCGGTTCTTGCGCATCTTGCCTGCCGTATGAGCGATGATTTCATGGCCGTTTTCCAGCTCGACCCGAAACGTCGCGTTTGGCAGGAGTTCCTTCACGACACCGGGAAATTCGAGCGTATCTTCCTTGGCCATGTTGTCTCCATAGTTGTGTTTTCCCGAAAAGACGCGGGATGTGCGCTTAAATGGGCCTATTTGCCCCAATTTTCAAGAGCGCTTTTATAGCAAGTTATGGTTAACAAGATTTTGCAGGCGCGAGTCCTGCTCACCCCAGTGAGTCTTGTTGCGCACAACGCCGGCGCTGCGCACATTTTGGACAGCCTGCAGATCCACCTCTGCAAAGGTCCAACCGGGCTGGTTGAGGGTGCCTTCTGCGATCACGCCTGTGCTGGGAAAGCCGGTATCTGGTGGTCCAAAGACACCGCCCATCCCACAGCCTTCGTCCACGGCTTCTGACCATGCAGCAGAGCCAACCACAGATGACATCACCGTGACGCATTGCTGTTCGAGCGCGCGAGACATCGCCCCAATGCGCACGCGCCAGTATCCCGCAAGGGCCTCCGTGCAAGAGGGCACAAGAATCATATCCGCCTCCGAGAGGGCCCGCGCCAAAAGCGGGTATTCGCTGTCATAGCAGATGAGGACTGCAATCTTGCCAAGCGCGGTCTCAAAGATCTTGAGCGGGCCGCCGGGCGCAATATCCCAGGGATCGCGCTCAAACATGGTCATGATCTGTTTGTCCTGATGCGCGCGTTTGCCTTGGGGGGAGTAGAACTCCGCCCGATTTACCGGGCGCGTGAAGCCAGCATGAACGGGCGCAGATGCGCCGAGAATATGCACGTTGTGCTCTGCCGCGAGCTTGAGATGCAGTTGCGCAGCGTCTTCCATTTTGTCCGACACCGCCTGGATCGAGGCTTCGAGATTGCCTGCGATGTCGGCTCCATCCAAAGTGGCAAGCTCCATCGCACCATATTCGGGAAAGACCAGCAGTTCCGCGCCGCCATCAGCAGCCTCCGAGACCCATTTGGACAGTTTGTCCTCATAATGGGTCCAGCTGTCGAGCCAGTCGAGCGGGTAGGCGGCTGTTGCGATCTTCATGGGGCCTCCGAATGCAAGTACGGCTAAGGGCTAGCCTATTGTGCGCGGCTCGAACAGGGGCCGCGTTTGGTGCTTTGTCGTCCGGCGAGGTGTTCAGAGATCACGACACCAGAACTGTAGTGATTTTGCCGTCTCGTCCTTCTGGTCCACATCTTTCCATGAAAACTGCGCCATGACGCCCGGCAGGGGTGCATAGCCTCTTTTGCGCCAGAAGGGATCAAGTGGTGCATAGTCCGCGGGACGCAGCGGATGGTCTGCTGGGCGGATCACGCTGCAGAACGCGGATTTTCCAAAGCCGAGCGTGCGGGCGTGGGCCTCGCGAGCGTCAAAGAACCCATGCCCCGCGCCTTGGCCTCGATAGGCGGGCAAGAGCACTGATTCCGCGCAATAGAAAACCTCGGCAATATCAATATTCGTCTCAGCAAAAGCAGCGGCAAAATCGTCGGCGTGGTCCACCATTGGCGTACCTGTCGCGGCGCCCACCAGTTGATCCCCGTCAAAGGCACCGACAAGGATCGCGCTGTCGCTGTCACGATAGCTTTGCAGGTAGTCGCGCTCGTAGGCCAGATCTCCGTCATAGAGATAGGGCCAGGCCCGAAACACCTCGATCCGCAAGCGCGCGACGTCCCCGAGCGCCGCCTCAAGCGCCGCTCCCGTCAGGGTGTCGACCCTCAGTGCCATCAGGCCGAGACCTGTTTGATCCAGTCGGAGAGATTGTAATAGGTGGTCACGCGGGTGATGAGCCCGTCGCGCAGGTCAAAGAACGACCCAGCCGGGAGTTTATAGCTCTGCTGTCGGGCTTCGGGCAGGCCTTCATCTGTTGCAAGATAGGTGCCGTTCACAGTGTATTCGGCTGCCGCGCGCGTTGCGTCCGGCGTTGCAAAGATGACCATATCGGTCAGCTCTTCTTTGTAGCAGTGGCTCATATGCGCGCAGAAGGCGGCGAATTTCTCTTTGCCGACGCGGATGTTGCCCTCGTTGACGTGATGCGCCACGTCCTCGGACAGGCATGCAAGCATTCCATCGGTGTCGCCTGCGTTGAAAGCGTCAAAATAGCGCGCGATCGTGTCGTTCATTCAAGTCTCCATCGGATTTCCCCAGCGCGCAATCAGCCGCTCGAGAATCTGGTCTCGGGTTTGCCTATAGCTTTCTAGCTTGGCTTCGCGCGTCTCTCCGAGCCCAGTTGGGTCCATTATTGGCCAATATTCGACATCAAGGTGGAAAAAACGGGTGAGTTCGAGCGCCCGACGCTGACTGGCAGGCGACAGCGCGATCACCAGATCATACGAGGAAATATCGTCGCCCCATTCTTCCATTTCGTCAAACGAACGCGAGCGATGCCGCGACAGTTCGACGTCGATCTCCTGACAAACGGAGATGCAGAACCCGTCAATCTCCAGATCGTTTTTCACTCCGGCGGATTGGACATAGGTGCCTGTGCCATAGAGTTTTTTCATGATCCCCTCGGCCATCGGGGATCTGACCGCGTTGTGGTCACAGCAGAACAAGATGGACTGCGGCAGCTCCGTCACGCATCAGCCTCCGAAGTGCAGAACGCAGATCAACGTGAACAGGCGGCGGGCGGTGTCCGTGTCCACCTCGGCCTTCCCCTCAAGGCGCTCCTGGAGGACCCGACTGCCCTCGTTGTGGATGCCACGACGCGCCATGTCGATGGTTTCGATCTGGCTGGGCGGTAGAGTTTTTACAGCCGTGAAATAGCTCTCGCAGATCTGGTAGTAGTCTTTCACCACCTGACGAAACGGCGAAAGAGAGAGGTGAAACTCTGCCGCCTTGTCGCCGCCTTCGGTCTGAACGTCAAACACCAGGCGCTTTTCGCGAATCGACAGGGAGAGATGATAGGGACCTTCGGGCACGTCGCGCTCGTCCCGTTTGGGCAGGACAAAGCTGTTCTCTTCGATCAGGTCGAAAATCGCGACTTTGCGTTCCTGCTCAATCTCCGGTGTAGGCGGAGGCAGGTTGCGGTCGTCTAGTTCAATTTGGCTGATCCGGCTCATGGCTCTGGTCCCAGTTCTCTCGTCTTCCATGATCTAGCGGATCGTCCCCGTTCGCACAATCGGGCGCGCTTCGTAACCCTGCGCAATCATTGCGCAAGTGTCACGTCATCATTGCGTTAAAACACGGGGACTCTCCCAAAAAGCGAACAACCAGGCCGGGATTTCAAGGTTCTGTTAACCGCAGGACCGTTTCATCACTCTTGTCCGGGGCCACGCGGCTTCGGCGCGCAACAGGCTCAGCTGAGCGGAGGGCAGCCCGCTCAGCTGAGCTTTTGTGCATCAGCGGTTGAGTGCCTCAAGGCGAGCGAGAACGGACAGCCCGTGCGCTTCGAGGCTCTCGCTCTCGGCCAGCGTCGCCGCCGCTGGTCCAATGCTGCGCAAGGCGTCGGGGGTCATCTGACTCAGAGTTGTGCGCTTGATGAAATCCATCACCGACAGACCGGAGGAGAAGCGCGCAGACCTCGCCGTGGGCAGGACGTGATTTGGCCCGCCGATGTAGTCTCCAATGGCCTCAGGCGTATATTGGCCCATGAAAATTGCGCCCGCGTGGATCGTTTTCTTGCTCAGCGCTTCGGGATCGGCGACACAGAGTTCAAGGTGCTCGGGTGCAATCCGGTTGGAAAGCGCCGCCGCCTCGTCCATGTCACGCACTACGATTACAGCGCCGAAATCACGCCAGCTGGCGCCGGCGATGGCGCGGCGTTCCAGCGTTTCCAGTCGTTTATCGACCGCCACCGCCACCGCAGATCCGAATTCCGCATCGTCGGTGATCAGGATGGATTGCGCGCTTTCGTCATGCTCCGCCTGACTGAGCAGGTCCAATGCGATCCAATCTGGGTTGTTGTCCTTGTCCGCGATCACAAGGATCTCGGAGGGCCCAGCGATCATGTCGATGCCGACTTTACCAAATACGCGCCGCTTGGCGGCTGCCACAAAGGCGTTGCCGGGGCCTGTGATCTTATCCACAGGGGCGATGGTTTCGGTCCCATACGCAAGCGCGGCGATCGCTTGCGCGCCGCCAACGCGGTAAATTTCGTCGACGCCAGAAACCCGACACGCCAGGAGCACCAGAGGGTTGATCTGCCCGTCCGGCGTCGGAACCGTCACCGCAAGACGTTCGACTCCTGCAACCTTGGCGGGAATGGCATTCATCAGCACAGAGGACGGATAGCTGGCAAGCCCGCCGGGCACATAGAGTCCTGCCGCGGAAACAGCCGACCAGCGCCACCCGAGGGTTGCGCCGCCGGCATCCGTCCAGCTCTTGTTTTCTGGCATTTGTTCAGCGTGATAGGCACGAATACGGTCCGCTGCGAGTTCAAGTGCTGCGCGCTCGGCCTCTGACACGGATTTGATGGCGTCGTCGACTTCCTCTGCAGTGATTCTCAGCGCTGCCGAATCGGGCAGGTCTAGGCGGTCAAATTTCTGCGTCAGCTCCAGCAGAGCCGCATCTCCGCGTCCCCGCACATCCGCAATAATGTCCGCGACGACGGCGTCCACATCTGGGCTGTCCTCTCGTTTTGCGTTCAAGAGGGTGGTGAAGGATTGTTCGAAGTCTGCCTCAGCAGAAGTCAGAAATACGGGCATCACGGCGCTCCTTTTGTCGGAGCATTACCCTGACTGAACGACTGCCTCAAGTTTGATCGCCATAGCACCAATTTTGTCGCAGGAATATTGATTGAAGTGAGCGCTGAGACCGGCCTGCAGATCCGGTGCAAAAAGTACCTGTGGCGCTGGGGTGCCACGCCAAATACCTATACATAACAGTGCGATAGGCATTAAGGTTGATATCTACAGGAAGATGGTGCTGCTGGAGAGAATTGAACTCTCGACCTCTCCCTTACCAAGGGAGTGCTCTACCTCTGAGCTACAGCAGCGCCGTGAGGGGGCTTCTATGCATATTCGCCGGGGAGCGCAAGAGCATCTGGACGGTTTTTTTTGACTAAGTTAGACAAGCGTTATGGCAGAGAATAAGAAACCCTCCGGTAACCGGTCCGAGGCCTCTCGCGAAGACCGCCTGAAAGCGGCGCTCAAAGCGAATATGGCCCGGCGCAAGGCGCAAGCCAAAGCCCGGTCCGAACAAAAAGACGCCGCCCCAGGCGACGCTGAAGGATAGAGCAGATGGATTCGATTCTGGTAACTGGCAACGGCCCGCTGAACGGAGTGATTCCGATTGCCGGGGCCAAAAACGCGTGCCTGACGCTGATGCCCGCCACTTTGTTGAGCGAAGAACCGCTGACGCTAACCAATGCGCCACGTCTGAGCGATATTCGTACCATGACGGCATTGCTGCAGTCGCTTGGGGCAGAGGTTTCCTCTCTGCAAGACGGGCAGGTTCTGGCGATGTCGAGCCACGGGCTCGACAATCATACCGCTCATTATGACATCGTGCGCAAGATGCGGGCTTCGATCCTCGTGCTCGGCCCGATGCTGGCGCGCGATGGGCATGCCGTGGTCTCTTTGCCCGGTGGCTGTGCGATCGGGGCGCGTCCGGTGGACCTGCACCTCAAGGCCTTGGAGGCCATGGGCGCAGAGCTGGACCTGCGTGATGGCTACGTCCATGCCAAAGCGCCGGGTGGGCGTTTGACGGGCGGGACCGTAGATTTTCCAATTGTATCAGTGGGTGCGACGGAGAACGCTCTTTTGGCGGCGACACTCGCCAAAGGCACAACCGTGCTTAAGAACGCCGCGCGCGAGCCAGAAATTATTGATCTTGCAGAGTGCCTTATCAAGATGGGAGCCCAAATTGAGGGCCATGGCACCAGCACGATTACGATTCAGGGCGTGGATCGACTGCATGGGGCGACCCACCCAGTTGTGACGGATCGCATTGAGCTTGGAACCTATATGCTGGCGCCAGCGATTTGCGGGGGCGAGGTGGAACTGCTCGGCGGGCGGCGCAATCTGCTGGAGGCGTTTTGCCAGAAGCTCGAAGAAGCTGGCATTGAAATTGCTGAAACCGAAGCGGGCCTCAAGGTGAGCCACAAAACTGGTCGCGTCAAAGCGGTGGATGTGGTCACGGAGCCGTTCCCGGGGTTCCCGACCGACCTGCAGGCGCAGATGATGGCGCTGATGTGTACCGCCGAAGGAGAATCGGTGCTCGAAGAAAAGATCTTTGAGAATCGATTCATGCATGCGCCGGAGCTGATGCGGATGGGGGCACAGATTGATGTCCACGGTGGTACCGCACGGGTCACCGGTGTCGAGCGTCTGAAGGGCGCGCCGGTGATGGCGACGGATCTCAGGGCTTCGGTCTCTTTGATTTTGGCGGGCCTTGCCGCAGAGGGGGAAACGCGGGTCAGTCGCGTGTACCATCTGGACCGTGGGTATGAACATGTGGTGCGCAAACTCTCTGAGGTGGGCGCCAAGATTGAACGGATCAAGGAAGAGTAATGGCGGACGCCACCTTTGAAGATGGCCGCGAACGCCCGCTGAACCTCGTCGCCTATGAGGCGGAGGACCTGGAGGTGATTTCTTCGCTCGCTCAGGATGCGGTGTTCCCGGTGACGGAAATGAGCTGGCGCGCTTCGGCGCGCCGCTTTGCCATATTGCTCAACCGGTTTCGCTGGGAAGACCGCGATGCTGCCGAGCGCCGGGGGCGTGCGTATGAGCGGGTGCAATCCGTCCTGGTGATCGAGAATGTCCTGCGCGTTGCTTCGCAGGGGATCGATCGGCGCGATCGCGATATGATCCTCTCGGTGCTCTCGGTCACGTTCGAACCAGGCGAGGACGGGGCAGGGGAACTGTTGCTGACTCTCGCCGGCGACGGTGGGATTCGTCTGTCGGTAGAAGCTCTGGAGGTCACACTGAAGGACGTCACCCGCCCATACCATGCCCCGTCAAAGCAGGTCCCTCAGCATGGGGTTTGACCCCTTCTCACAGCAGGCTGCGCGTTTCGTCGCGAAGTCGTCTATTTCGCTAGGTGCCCGGTGTCTTTCATAAAGCTGGTCAGGCGCTCTGCAAAGGCTTCCGGTTGATCGATCGGCGGGACATGGCCGGTACGGCGCAGGAGCGTGAACTGAGATCCGGGAATGAGATCGAGTGTTTCGCGCACCAGATCGGGCGGCGTAGAGCCGTCCTCGGTGCCTGCGATGCCCAGAGCTGGCAGGCGCAGGCCGGAGGTGGGGGTATAGAAATCCGTGCCTGCAATGGCGGCGCAGCAGCCCAGATAGCCTTCGACATCGGTGCGCTCCAGCAGGGTTTGCGTCGCAGCATACACATCTGATTTCCATGCACTGCGTGGGAACCAGCGTTGCAGAGTATCGACGCTGATCGCTGGCATGCCGCCGCGGCGCAGAGTGTCCATGCGCCGCGTCCAGATCTCTGGCGTGGCGATTTTTGCAGCCGTGTTCGACAGCACCAGTGCGCGCACCAGATCGAGGCGCTTGACCGCAAGTCCCTGCGCAATCATTCCGCCGATGGACAAGCCGACAAAAAGGCTGTCTTGAATTGCGCAAGTCTCCATCAGGCGTTCAACGTCACGGATCAGGTTGCCCATGGAATAGGGTGCAGGGGGCACAGAAGACCCTCCATGCCCGCGCAGATCGAACGTGAGGACGCGGATGTTTTGCGGCAGACGCTGCAGTACCTTGTCCCAGATCGTTTGGTCGGTGCCAAGCGCATGGGCAAAGACAACGGCGGGTGCGTCCTCTGGGCCTATAAGGCGATAGTTCAGTTGGACGTCGCCCAGATCGGCAAGGGGCATGGTTTTGCTCTTCTTCAGTGGAAACGGGACTTTAGTGCCAGTTTCGGCGAGACACCAGCCTGTCGAAAGGAACCCATGTACACCGGGTCATGTAAAGACGAGGGGCGCTGCCCCTCGTACTCCCCGGGATATTTCTGGTCAGAAGAAGGTTACAGGAAGCGAGTAAGAGCTGCGGTGAACTGACCCGGGTCGACATTGCCGCCTGTTGCAACCGCGATCACGGCATCGCCGTCGATTTGGTCCGGGTGAAACAGTGCTGCGGCCAGGGACACGGCACCGCCGGGTTCCAGTACGATCTTGAGGCGTTGAAAGGCGATCGCCATGGCCTCAAGGGCCTGATCATCGGTGACGGTGAGGCCCGGGCCGCAGAGGCGTGAGAGCAGGGGCCAGGTGATGTCGCCCGGGGCGGGGGTGAGGATTGCGTCGCAAATCGACCCCGTGGGGGCAGGGTTCGTTTCAATTTGACCCGACGATTGCGAGCGTGCGACATCGTCAAAGCCCTCTGGCTCTGCGGGGCGGACCCGCATGTTCGGGGCATGGGCCTCAAGCGCGAGAGCGATGCCGGATGTGAGGCCCCCGCCGCCACAGCAGACCAGCACGTCGGCCTTTGTGACACCTTCTGCGGCAGCTTGTTCCGCGATCTCGAGCCCGGTTGTGCCCTGGCCTGCGATCACTTCCGGTTCGTCATAGGGTTTGATGAGTGTCAGGCCACGTTCGGCGACCAGAGGCTCTGCAGCGGCTTCGCGGCTTTCCCCTGCGACCCGATCATACAATACCACCTCAGCGCCGAGCGCGCGGGTGTTGTCGATTTTGAGCTGTGGTGCATCCGCGGGCATCACGATCACGGCCGGGGCGCCATGGGCCTTGGCGGCGGCGGCGACACCTTGAGCATGATTGCCAGAGGAATAGGCGATCACACCCCGTTTGCGCAGTTCAGGATCCATGGCCGAAAGCGCGGCCCAGCCGCCGCGAAATTTGAACGAACCGGTGTGCTGCAGGCATTCCGCCTTTACAAAGACCCGGCGTCCGGCGATCTCGTCCAGGAAGGGCGAAGACAGAAGCGGCGTGTAGCGGGCGTGTCCTTTGAGCCGCGCGGCGGCGGCTTCGATCATGGCAAGGGATGTCATTTTATGTCTTTCAATACGGTATGGATAAGGAGAAGCGCGTCGGGTTCATCCAGAAATGGAATGTGGCCGCGATCCGAGAGTTCTACCGCCTGCAGTGCGGGCAGGCGGCGGCGCATCTCGTCGAAGGTCTCTCGGGAGAGAATGTCAGAATGGGCGCCGCGGATGACCCCGCAGGGTAGCCCATCAAGTGCGGCGAACCACGGCCAGAGGCTTGGTTTTTCTTCCATCTCCGACAGGGCCTTGGCCTGCGCCAGCATGGCCTCGCGCAGGCGTGCGTCGTAGCGCAACTCCAGCCCATCCGGTGTTTCCTTGTAAAACGTCTGCGCCTCCTCAAGCCACCGACCCTCGGGGACGTTTGCAAAACTGTCGCGCATTGCGGCTTCGAGTATGCGAGCGGCGGCGGCATGGGTTTTGGCGGCGGGCCTGTGGCCCAGATATTCAAAAATCCGGCCCAGGCCCTCCTCTGCGATGTCGGGGCCGACATCATTGAGGATGACGGCCTGCAGCCGATCCCGGGCGGTGCCGGCGATGGCCATGGCAACCAGACCCCCTCGCGAGGTGCCTAGAAGGGCGGCGCGCGTGAGGCCCAGATGATCCATCAGTGCAATCACATCTCCGGCTTCGGTGAGAATATTATAGCTGGCCGGGTCTTGCGCATAATCAGAGCGCCCCCTGCCGCGCAGATCCATTAGGATCACGCGGTAGTCACCCAGATGCGGCAGCGCGTAGCGAAAATCCTGCCCGTCACGGGTCAGTCCCGGCAAACAGATCAGAGGGATTCCATCCGCGCTGCCATGCTCTTCGAAATAGAGCGACAAACCATCAGAAGTTTCAAAGCGGCTCATGCGGTGTGATCCTCTCGGGGTATCAGGCGTTTGCGGCGATTTCAGGAATGGGCTGGAGGTCGGTCAGCACATGAGCGGGGCGCCAGGGCAGGCGGTCAACGGGTTCGCCTGCGCGATTGACCCAAGCGGTGACAAAGCCGTATCCGGCGGCACAGCCGGCGTCCCAACCATTGGACGAGACAAAAAGAACCTCGGATTTCCGGGTCCCAAACCGTTCTCCAACGAGATCATAGACACGCGCGGATGGCTTGAACACGCCGACGGTTTCGACCGAGAGCACTGCATCGAGCGTGTCGCCGAGGTTGGCCGACTCTACCGCGCCCGCAAGCATTTTGGGGGATCCGTTCGAGAGGATGCCAGTCTCGTAGCCCGCATCTTTCAGGGCGCGCAGCATGGCTGGAACCTCCGGGTAGGCGGCGAGTTCCCAGTAAAGATCAAGCAACCGCTGCCTCAGTTCTGTTTGATCTTGGAGCCCCGCGGCCTCCATCGCCCAGTCCAGGCCATCATGCGTCACCTGCCAGAAATCGTCATGCGCGCCCGTCACGGCCCTGAGCCAGGTGTATTGCAGCTGCTTTTGTCGCCAATCCTGCGCCAGCGTGGCCCAGCTGTCTGCGATCTGTGCAAAAGCGGGCTCTGTTGCGGCTTGCCGGGCCGCGGCGCTCACGTCGAACAGGGTGCCATAGGCGTCAAAGATGCAGGTTTTGATCGTCATGTCCGGGCCCTCTCTTTCAGGGTGGAAAGTGCCACAGACGGCGCCGGTCGCAATGGCCTAAATTGTGTTGGTACGGGTTTACTCTGGGGCCATGGCCGTTAGGGTGTGCGTTTATCATTGGGCCTGCGTGCCTGAAACACACCAAAGAACCCGAAAGGGGGTCATCATGACCGCGGTAAAAAATGGCGACACGGTTCGCATTCACTACACTGGCAAGCTGACGGACGGCACTGTTTTTGACAGCTCCGAGGGTCGCGATCCGCTCGAATTCACCGTTGGCGCTGGCCATGTGATCAAGGGCATGGATCAAGGCATGCTCGACATGGCCGAGGGCGACAAGAAAACTTTGGAAATTGCCTGCGAAGACGCCTACGGACCGATCAATCCCTCCGCTCGTCAGGCGGTCCCGCGTGAAGGCATCCCAGATGATATCCCGCTGGAAATCGGCACCATGCTGCAAATGCAGACCCCCGAAGGCCAAGTGCTTCCGGTGACAGTTGTCGATGTGGACGAGGCAAGCGTGACACTGGATGCAAACCACCGTCTGGCCGGTCAGGATCTGATCTTTGACGTGGAACTCGTTGCAATTGCGTAACGCATGCGTTTTGGGGGATGACCTCAACTGAACTTCGGGGTTGGCGGGATCACAGCCCGCCCGCTCTACCTGGTGCAGCGTTGAGCGCCATGAAGATCGCAAAGCTCTCGCAAGTTGCCTAAATTTCTACAGGGTTTTCCGCGTCTTAGGTGCCCTGGTTTACCTTCTGTTCATTCCTCCACGCGACGGTGGCGCAGAGACGCTGCCAGCATTTGTGCAGCCGTTTGGATTTATTGACAGGAGTTCTCTCACATGCGGAATTTTCTTATTGGCGCGGCGCTGACCCTCGGCGGGACCATGGCGCAGGCGACGGAGTATCTGAACATTTTTACGTGGGACGGGTATGTCGCGCCTGAGGAGGTCACCGCAGTCAATGCTCTCCTGAAAGAGCAGGGGTACGACATCGAAGTGCGCGTGATGGATACGCTCGCTGAAGGGCCGGAACAGATGTTTGACGTGATCCGCTCGGGCGATGTGGACGTGTCCTTCCTCACCCTGAACTACATCAACATGGAAGGCGTGCCGTTCTCGAACCTTCTGCAGCCGATTGACGTTTCTTCTCCACGTCTGAGCAATGCGCAAGCTTTGTTGCCTGAGTTGAGCGCGATTGAGATGGGCATGTCCGACGCAGGTCCGCTCTATCTGCCGTTTGGCGGCGGTGCCTACGGGATCTGGGCCAACGACGATGTGGTTGCCGAACATCCGACATCGGTCGCCGAGCTGCTGAAGCCAGAGTGGAAAGGTCGTATCTCCCTGACATCCGGTCAGGTGCAGCCCAATGTGGCACTTGCGCTGATGGCAATGGGCGAGCCTCCCTTTGCGGTTCAGGATGCGTCTGGCGATCGCAAGAAAGTGGCCGAGCTTCAAAAGGCTGATGGCGCGCTGCAGACAACGTTGTCGACGCTCTATGATCAGGTGGGCTTTTTCTGGAGTGCAGGACCTGAGTTCCGCGATGATTTTGCCTTTGTGGCCTCTTATGGTCCGGGCGCATCGGCCCATGTTGCCGAGGGGGGCAACTGGAGCCTCGTGAACTTTGACGAAGGCAGCACGGTTTGGCTCGATACCATCAACTTCTCCAAGAAGCTCGAGGGTGACAAACTCGAAGCGGCGGAGATTTTTGCCAACTATTTCATTGGCAAAGAGGTCCAAGAGCGCATCGTGAACGGTCTGGGCATGGTGGCGGCGACCACTTTGGTGGACGCCAACCCGATGCTTGACGAAAACCCCAATTTCTTTGCCGAAGATCTGTTCTGGCCACCTTACACCAAAGTGGCAAACAACGTCATGAACATGCTGTCCAAACGCGCCTCCGGCGGCGGCAGCTAAGCCGTAAAACTGGATCATTTCGGATTAAAGGGGGGCGCCTTGGTGCCCCCCTTTGGCATGGTGCCGCCGCTCTGCGGGTGGCGTCCCGTAACTGGTTGCGGCGGTGCAGATTTCCTGCAACCTAAGAGGGCAACTTGCGGAGGGTGAAGCATGTCGATGAACAGACGACAATTTGGTGCGGTCGCAGCCGCTTTTGGACTGGCAAGCTGCGCAGGGCCTGTCACGACAGCTGGCCGATCCAGACCGTCCGGGACATCAAGCCTGCCACAAGACCTGCGTCCGATCCGCAATGCCGACTATGCCAAATGGGTTGCGGCCTTTCGTGAGCGTGCAGAGCGGCAGGGGTTTTCTCAGGATCTCCTCTCGAGGGCATTTCGTGGAACCGGCTATCTGCCCGGCGTCGTCAAACGAGATCGCAACCAGACCGAATTCAGCCGCACGCTTGAGGATTACCTCTCTATTGCCGTCTCGGACGAACGTGTTCGCAAGGGGCGGGCGGCGTATGCGCGCCATCGCGGCACCCTCGATGCCATCGAGCGCCGCTATGGCGTAGAGGCCCATGTGATCGCGGCGGTCTGGGGGCTTGAGAGCTATTACGGCGAACGTCGTGGCAATGTGCCGGTGATCTCGGCGACCTCGACACTGGCCTATGATGGCCGCCGCGGGGCGCTGTTTGAAAAACAGCTGATTGCCGCGCTCAAGATCCTGCGCAACGGCGATATTGCGCCGCGGAATATGACCGGAAGCTGGGCGGGTGCGATGGGTCACACGCAGTTCATTCCCACATCATACCTGTCTTTTGCGGTGGATTTTACAGGCGATGGACGGCGCGACATCTGGTCGGATGACCCAAGCGATGCTTTGGCGTCCACGGCGGCTTATCTCGCGCGAAATGGCTGGCAGAAAGGGCTCAAATGGGGCGGCGAGACCGGCCCCGGTGCACCCTCGGGATCGGTCATTCAGCCCCAGCCGGGTGGACCGGAGTTTGTCACCACGGGTAATTTCCGCGCTTTGAAGCGATACAACAACTCCGATTCCTATGCGATCGGCGTTGGACACCTTTCCGATCGGATTGCTGGTGGCGGGCCGCTGCGCGCGTCCTTCCCTCCGGATCGCTACGGACTGCGCAAAGCGGACCGGATCGCGCTGCAGAAGGGGCTGACCGCAAACGGGTTCGACATCGGCGCGGCGGATGGGGTGATCGGCCCCAAAACGCGTGAGGCAATCAGCACCTATCAGCGTCGACAGGGTATTGCCGTGACCGGCGATCCGTCGCTTGAACTTCTGCGCAGATTGAACTGACCATGCGGCACCTGTCGCAAGGCACTCATTGCTGCCTGCGCGATGCACCCGCTGGCAATGGCAGGCACCCCGGCAGACCCGCGGGCAATACCAAGCGTGCGCCCGCCGCATAGAGATCCCTTGCAAAGCCCGCCTGGTCTGACGTCAGGGTTATCGTGAGCTTCGTCGACGAGAGTATTGCACTCTCCTCTGGCAAATCGCGCAGCAGTGACGCTTTGGGCAGCACAACCACATAGGCCGGAGCCTCATCGCTGAGAAGCGCGACCACAATCAGGACTGAGAACCACCCGACCACCATCAAGGGAACGGCAATAAGGATCGCCTTAATAGTCATGGATGTGCTCTAGGGTCAGACCCTGGCTCTCCAGTTGGCGCAAGCGCTCCGCAAGGTCTGGAACTTTCAGGCTAATAAGGTGACGCGTGTCGCCATATCCCTGCCGTGTCCGGCTCAGCAGTGCGCCCGGCTCGGACGCGCGCGTTGAAAGTGCAGTGAAGAGAATATCGTCGTTGCCGGCAACCTCGACGATTTCAATGCCCTCTGTGGCCATGCGTTTTAGCAAATGGGTGAGCGCGCGATAGCGTGGGGTCTCGATCTCAATCCCCTCGGGACGTTCGGAAATGATCGTTACCCCTTCAAAGCGTTCGAGCGTTTCGGCACCTGCACCTGCGACAATCATTCGCAAGGTCAGAGCATCAGCTCCCACCTGCGCAACAGCGTCTGCGATGATATCGGCGTAGGCTGCCTTCGCGCGGTATTCGAGCCCCAGGGCGAGCCTGCGTTCGCGGTCGCGCAGGGCTGGGGTCGCTTTTTGCGCCAACTCCGTTGCATCCGCGCGAAAACGCCATTTGTACCATGGTACCTGCTGCAAGAAGCTCGCGTAGTCTGCCGCCTGCCGGGCGGAGACTTTATCAAGCGGGCTGTGCTCCGGTCCACGCAGCATTGCAAAAAGACGCCCCAGCGTTTCCTCATAGGTGGCTTTCAGCGCCAGTTCGGCGGTAAAGCTAACCCCGATCACATAGACCATCTGTTTTGTTCCGCCATCCACATCGCCATATGCGGCGGCTTCCGCGTTCAGCGCGCAAATCGACGTCCAAAATCCGCCAATAGCAGGCAGATAGGCATAGTCGTGCGGATCCCCGGTGCGCAGAACCTCCGCGTAGTCGTCATAGGCATGTACGATGTACCACTCCGGGAAGGTCATCAGAGTGCGGGTTTCCGGTCGGTGATGGGCGGGGTCAAGCCGTGCGGCATATGGCTGCGGCGTGGCATCGCCCCGGCACATCGTCTCGACATAGAGGATCGGTGCGCTGAGGGAGAGCATCAGCAGCAGCGCAACCAGCCCCAGGCGTTTGATCCAGCGCCAGAGAAGTTTCATTGTCGCTGGCCCAGATTGCGCAGGCCCGCCCAGACCGCCACGCCCCCAAGCGCGAGATGGGGGAGGTTTGCAAGCACGCGGCGTAGAGAAATCTCCATCCCGAGGGCCTCGTTGGTAAAGATCCCAAGGTCCAGGTAGCCATATCCGGTAAAGAAGCCAAAGATCCCATCGCCAAGATAGGCAAGGCCGAACAGGATCAGAAAGCTGCGCGCCGCTCGGTGAGACATCAGACCAGCAATCAAAGCCCAGAGAGCTGAGGCCACATGCAGCGCGTCATCATAAAGATCGAGTGCAAAAATCCCAAAGGCGAGCCCGGCTTCGTCGGTCAGGCCGGGGATATAGTTCAATGATGCGGCGATCATCAGCGCCACAAAATATCCAACTGAGAGTTTTTGAAGCAAAGTCATAGGCGATCCAGATAGCTGTCCCAAAGGTTGTTGCGCAGCACCAGATCCGGGTCCAGTGCGCGTTTGGCCTGCGCAAAACGCGGCGCCTGGGGGTAGGCGGCGACAAACTGTTCTAGCGTCGCATGAGGGCGGTACGGCAGGTAATAGGCCCCACCGATGGCGACGATCCGGTCGATCAGCGCCCGGGTCATGCGTGCCATATCCGCCTCTGCGCGCTGGCTGAGTTCCTGGCTAAAGGACATTACGGCCGCAATTCTCGGCGTGGTGGCAAAAGAGAGCATGCTTTGATCGTCCTGCGCCACATAACGCAGCGTGACATTGAGAAACTCCTGATAAGAGGCGGGGATCACCTCGCGGCAGGCTGTCACGAAGGCGTCAAAGGCGTCAAATCCGACGAAATACTCGTGCAGGATGTCTGTGCGGTCGGGATTTCGGTCGTCCAGCGTTGCGACGGGCTCGTTGATGAGCGAATTACGTGTCACTTCGCCCGATCCAAGCGCGGGGCCGACGCGCGTTTCGTTCCACCAACGAAAAGACTTGATCGTCTCATTGCCGAGTTGCGCCCGATAGAGGCGGCTTGCGGCATGCGCCATCCACCCCGAGCCGGACGCCTGCGGCAACTCCGTCTGATCTGGAGTCTCGCGATAGGTGACAAGCAGCGCCTTCTCAAAGAAGCTCGCGCGCTCCACGTTGAGGCGCCCGTAGGCCATCGTGACAGCTGGGTCCTCCACCGCCGCACGGAAGGCGCGCGGGAAATCTGCGGCATCCAGCAGATCAAACGTAGGGCTGAGGCGGGCATTCTTCACCATCTCGACGTCTAGATCGACGATCAGGCCCACGAGGCCATAGCCGCCCATGGCCATCCCAAAGAGTTCGCTGTTCTCTGTGGCAGAGCAGGTGACGAGATCGCCGGAGGGCAGCAGCATCCGCAGGCTTTTGACGGTTGCGCCCATCGGTCCGAAGGGCACCGGCCAGCCATGTGCGTTTACCGAAAATGTCGCGGCTACGCCAAAGTCGTTGTTGGATTGCATGACCTTGGGCGACCAGCCCTTTGGATCCAGTGCGGCGATGACCTGTGACCAGCGCGCCCCCGCGTGTACGCGATAAGTTTGCTGCGCGCTGTCGAGCGCGACCGCGCCATTGTCAAAGGTGATGGCCGTGCCGTTTCGCGGGATGGCTTGTCCCCCCATGGAATGCCGCGCCGCTCCGATATTCACCGGACGCCCCTCGGTGCGGGCCTCCGAGAGTTCGCGGCGCAGGGCTGCGATCAGGCTCTGATCCGCATCGTCGCGCAGGATCAGGTGTTTTTGGACGGGGGTCGCCGAAAGGCCGCTGGCGTCATTGAGGATCTGGGGCCCGGTCGGGGCGCTGATGCGCGCGGTGCCGTCATAGACCGGGAGGTCCGCGCCAAGCCAGCGCGAGATCCCCCAGCCCGCAGCACCTCCAAGCCCGATCATGGCTGCTCTTCTGGTCAGTGCTTTCATGTGACGTCTTTCCCGGCGCGCCAATATCCGGGCATGCCGTCTTGTCTAAGGTCTTGAAATAAAACCGGCCACGATGGCGGGTGGATGATAATTCCCCCGTTTATGGGCAAGTTTTCCAGGCTTGGCAATCGCGCGCATTGGGGGCGTCGCGACGCGCGTGGCAAAGCGCTCATGGCGCTCGCACCATGTGCCACTTGGCGGCACATGGAATCTGTTTCTCCTGCATCCCTCTGGCGAGGTCGATAGCATCTGACACCTGCCGGGTGGCGTCGCCCGCACTTTGCCCCGCCGTCCTTCAGGAGAGCCAGCATGTCTATTCGTTTCTTTTCTTCGCGGCACCGGCCCGTGCATCTGGGTCCCTTTCCGCTTGAACGCCTGCGGCGGAGCCATCAGGCAGATCTGAGCAATGTGCCCGCTGCGCTGCCGCTGAACTTTCGCCGTCCGCAAAAGCCAGACAGCATCGTCAATGCGATGTGCGAATATCAGGCGATGATGGATGCGATCCGCGATGGGCTGGTCAATGGCACCCGCGGCGATGTGCCTGCAGATTTGCAGGAGCGCTCCAACCATCTCAAGGCTTTTGGATACTTTGCGGATGCGTCGATGGTAGGTATTGGGCCGATGCGCGAAGAGGCCCGATTGTACGAACCTTGGCACAATCCCGACATCGACCGGCTGGCGGAGGACCTGAAAACCCGTCAGACCAAAACGCTGGCTTCGGGCATCGACATGATCATGGCGGATCTCAAGGATGCGATGCAGGCTCCGCCCACGACCATCGGGGCGCACCGTCATGCCATTGTGTTCCTTTATGAGATGCCGCGCGATCCGCGCCCGGACGAGGCGGGCTGTGACTGGATCACGGATGCGGAAGCACATCGCGCCTGTTTGCGCAGCGCCGAAACGGCTGTGGTTCTGGCCAATTACATCCGTCTGCTGGGGTGGGATGCCAAGGCCCACACTGGGACATCTTCGGATGTGGACCTCAACCGGCTTGCGGTTGCGGCCGGGCTTGTGCGTATGGAGGAGGGCCAGCTGGTTGCGCCCTATCTCGGTACACGGTTTGGTCTGGCGGCTGTCACCACGGATTTTGAACTGGCAGAAGACCGCCCGCTTGCCCCTCTCTCTGAACAGCCAGGTCGCGCAGGGCGCGATCTGCGCTGGTGGCTTGGCGCTGGTGCAGAGCGTTCTGCCTTGAATGGTGACCCCTATAAGGATCGCGACTTTCGCGATGGTCCACACCCGTTTGAAACGCTGAAACGAGTGGAAACTCCGACCACCTATATTGATGAGGCGCGTGTCGCGCGGGTGCCAAAGCGGGCGGATATGTTCGCGCGGGCTCAGTTCGGCGACATGGGCAAGGGCAATCAGAAGGCGGCGACCGGGGGCTTTTATGTGCGCAAAGCGGCGCCCGCGATGGCGCAACGGCGCATGCTGGGCGCTTTCGTGCTGTTGCAGGACGGAACACCCGCCGTGGGACCGCGCCCCACCGATGCTCAGCGCAACGCTGATATGGTGAAAGCTGCGTCTTACTGGCTGGGGATCGATGCGGTTGGCATCAGCCGGTGTCCGGATTGGACTTGGTACAGTCACGATGCCACCGGGACGCCTATCGTGCCGGATCAGCCGCATGCGATCTCGATGATTGTGGATCAGGGATTTGACACCACTGAAGGCACTTCGGGTGATGACTGGATCGCTGTAGCGCAATCCATGCGGGCCTATCTTCGGTTCTCTCTTCTGGGGGGCGTGATCGCGCGGCAAATTCGCAACCTCGGCTACAAGGCCAAGGCCCATACCGTGATGGATGGCGAAGTGTTGCAGCCGCCGCTGTTGCTACTCTCCGGACTGGGAGAGGTCTCGCGGATCGGCGAGGTCATCCTGAATCCCTTCCTCGGCCCACGCCTCAAGTCCGGTGTGGTGACGACCGATATGCCCATGGCGCATGATAAACCGATTGATTTTGGTCTGCAGAGCTTTTGCGAGTCTTGTAACAAATGCGCGCGCG